>NZ_JASHAX010000001.1:0-300000 GCF_047464945.1 Streptococcus mitis
AAGTAAGTAGAAATAAGTTTATAATCCATAAAAATCTCCTTTATCAATAATCATGCTATTATAAACCTATTTGGGTGCTTTGTATAGCGATAATAAATAGTTATCGGTAGGAGAGATATATTTTGGAAGATAGGGTATTTTTTTGTTTTTCAGGTAAAGATAGATTAGTTTATGCTCAGTCTCTAAATTTTCATTTAAAAAATTTAGGAATTGAAGTGTGGTACGATTATGAAAAACTGTATCTAGGAGATGACGGTGACTATGTCAATATTGAAGAGGGAGTAGAACAATCTAAGATATTTTTACTTTTTATTTCAACACAATTATTTCAAAGTACAGGAGCAATGTTAGAATTAGATGCAATTAAAACCAAAATTGATAAATATCAAGAAATAGTAATCATTCCCATTCTTTGCGAGATAACCAGTAGCCAAATTCCTAAGAAATACAATTGGATTTCTAAGTATATATATGGAGAAATGAAACTTGATATTTCTAGCGGAACCTATGATTTATCAATTGATATACTAAAACGTTTACTATACGAACAATTAAAGTCAGTAGAAATAAAAAATCTACTGACTTTAGAAAATATAACAACAGATAAATTTATCAATGCTATTATTGATAAATATAATTATATTGATAAAAATTGTTTTAGCATTAGAATCACAATGCTGTATACATTGATTTTATATTGTTTAGAAAAATACACTATTAATGATAATATTTCATATTATAGTAGTAGCTTCATTTTTAATAAAGTTAAATTTAATATTCAGCCAACTTTAAAAGAAATAGCTTGTATGGAATCAATTATACTGGTATTAATCAATAAAATTGAAGGATATTTCTTCAATAATATGTAATACTAATTCCGCTAGTTTGTCTGGACTATTTTCCGAACATAATTTCTCAATATAATTTTCTAAATAAGGGTATTCAGTTATACTTGATTTTATTTTCTCCCCTAACTCTGCTGCAGCAAATCCAGTGCTAGCAATTGGAATGATATAATTTCCTTGTTCTTTCGAAATTTTAATTTCTTCCCAAACACCCCTAGAAGTGACAATGTCACCTTTACTATTGATTGCCTGACCATACATAACAATGGTAAACTTTGTATCCGATATCAGATTTCGTCTATAAGACGTATCCTCATCTAAACTCATATCGTGAGCGAATGGTCGCATAATTAAACGTTTTTCAATATTAGCCTCATTAATTGAGTAAAGTTTTTGTATGCTGGAACCGGAAATGTAATAGCCAATGTTCTTTCCAAATCCAGTAACTATATTGTATCCTCCGTCAATTAGTTTTTCAACTAAAGATTTCGAAAGGTTATAGGCTCTAGTCTCCTCTAGTGCATCATCTAAACTACCTGAGATATAAATATTTTTACTAATTGTTTTTTCTTTTATTTCCCTCAAAATTTCTTTAATGTCTTCGGGAGTTTGGACCAACAAAACTTTTATGTTGTACCTTTTTCCTAAATCATCTATAAAAAGTTGAAAATTTTTATCCCCAGGCTTATCTATCATAATTGTATAGAATGCTTTATTATTCTTACCTATGTAACTGTGTAGCTTTTGAATAGATTTTAGAACGATATCATCAGTAAAACTATAACCAATAAATAAAAAAGTATTAGTGACTAACTCTCTTTGAAAAAAACTTAAAAATAACTCATGATTAAGGTAATAGTTTTCAATATCAGATTTTGAAATAACAATTTTTGAAATACTACCTATATCTCCGTTAAGCTTGAATATATTTACTCTATTTTTCAAACTAACAGAACCTAAGTCTTGTTCATCATGAATACTATTAATATTTATTTTTTGATACTCAAAATTCTTCTCTATTACTTTATCAAAATTAGTTGTCCAAATTGATTTGAAACCAATTTGGACAATTATTTTCATTAGTTCGCTTTCATAATCAAATTTGTTAATTTTATGATTTATTAGTGAATATAATTCTCGCTCACTATACTCATTAATAAAATATTGAGCAAGTTGAAAATAGTCTGTGATACTACTAATATCGAGTCCTAATTTTTCGGCACATGGGGTTAGAAGTTCTTTCCAAGTTGGAAAATGAGCATCTAAACTACTTCCTGCACCTAAAAATAATGATAATTCTCCATCATTAAAAGAGTCACTTATTTTTGTAATAAAACTTTTTCTATCCAAAATATATCTCTCCTACCGATAACTATTTATTATCACTAGTATACCATAAATTCATTTTTAGTTGTTTGATTTGTATAATGATTTTTTAGTTAAAATTAGATGATATTGGCCAACTATAAATTAAAACACTGTTTTGAAATTATATCGAATACTTTTGAGTCAATTACAAACTTACAACAACTAGAGAATTGTGTAGTTTGAAGGAAATAAGTACAAGTTTATTAGAAAAGTAGCATTTTATAGGATTATCACGAAAAATTCTAATTTTAGAATTATACTTTCTATTAATTTAGAACATGTTTTTTTATTTTTAAATGTTATAATAGTGTTATCAAGTAAAAGGAGCATACTATAATTGGTAACAATATAAAATTATACGAAAGACACATGGCCTGACAAAAACAGATTTGCTCGAATTGTATAAATTTTAGGCAATAGCCCTTAGCTGTTATAAAAACGGAACAAGTACCATTTCAACAGAATTCATAGACACTATTTGCCAGGAACAGTTATAAAAACTGAGTAAAGGAGTCGGAGAGTTGGTCAAGGAAGTGGAGAAAGAATTTCAAGTGGAAGTGAAAAGATTGAAGGAGTTTCATGGTAGTCACTAAGCATTTTGCGACACACGGAAAAAAATATCGTAGGCGTTTAATTAAGTATATCCTCAATCCTGATAAAGCGGACAATTTGAAATTAGTATCTGATTTTGGTATGAGCAATTACTTAGATTTTCCTAGCTATGAAGAGATGGTAGAAATGTACAATGTCAACTTTACCAATAACGACAAGTTGTACGAATACAGAAATGACCGACAAGAAAAACACCAATAAAATATTCCTGCCCACCATCTGATCCAATCATTTTCTCCTGATGATAATCTAACACCAGAAGAAATCAATCACATTGGATATGAGACTATGATGGAGTTGACAGGAGGACGTTTTCGTTTCATCGTAGCAACTTACACAGAAGTGTGAGTACTGAAATTGATACATTTTTTTATGATTTTGTTTTTGAAATTACGAATAGTAAGTTGGATAGTTTTGATTGTTTTTTCAAAAATTTCATGCTAGAATATTCTTAGTAATTTAAAACCTTCTGGTATCGGGGAATAGGGGTTCGACTCCCCTCCCCATCATTTGTTGCTAACCGATGTTTCAGACTCCACTACCTTTATTCTATTGTGTGTAGAAGTAGCAATAGAAATCCTCATAGACTTAGTGAGTGATTGGCTATTCAATGTATTGAATGATATGGAGGGCAAGTTTATGGCTATAATAATTTCGTCAGGTTTTAAATTTATGTGTCTCGTTGCAGCGGTGGGGAGCTTCGGTAGCGTTTATGCAGGGCTAGCGAGACACTACAGAAGGGCATTATAAAAGGAATGCCTTTCTGTAGTGTCCCCAAGATTGGAGTTGTTATGACAGATTCTATTATTTCTAACGCAATAAAAACAAGTATAGATCGCCCTAAATATGAGGGTTTTGATGCATGTGCTGACATTACTTTTGAATTGTTAAATGGAGAAAAAAATAAACTGATTGAAAAGATATCTTCAGGTAGTTACCTCACTTCTGAGGAGCAGTATTTTTTAATAAAACTTGAATCTATTATAAACACTCTCAACGATGAATATAACGGATTTTGCTTTTGATTTTAAAGTATCTTAGTATAAATCGGAAAAATTGCACCCCCTTTTCTATAATCGTTAAAAAGTGTATCCTATCATAGGCCACTCGAAAGGGTGGTTTTGTATTAGGTTCTTAATGTGAAAAAAATCACATTAAAATTTGTATAATGGTAAGGTAGGCTTTTAGAAAGGAGGTAAATCATGGCTAGAAGGAAAATAAGAATAATTACTCAGAAGCAAGAGACTTTCCGTCAGGCTTTTGAGAATGAACTATTTGTTGAAGACTAATGTAAATTATTTAGTAGTTTATTTAGCATGGAGGATTACTGATGAAGAGAAGAAGGTTCGCAGAAGTAAATTTCTATACTACAGATTGGCCAATAGATACTGATCAAGATATGAGTGATGGATTTTATTTTGCAAAAGATAATTGGGACGATTACGGATTTAAAACAACATATCAAGTAGTGGCTTGTTTTGAGGGGGAAAAGAACGACTTAGGGAATATTAACATCACAGTTTATCCATACTCTTCAAGTGATGTGATATCTTTTGACAAAATTAAAAAGAATTTACACTCTCAAAATATAATATCTTTAGGAAATTTAGAATATTATAGATTTCTCAATAATATTTTTGATGAAAAAGATAGAATAGAGTATTTAAAAATATTAGGAGACCTTGCATTTGATGATGAAAAATTAGAAGAATTATATAATAACCCTAATTTTCAGACGATATTCAGTTGGGCACATAAAAAGGACGTAATCAGAGATTCTTTTTTTAGAAATAATAATTATAATGAAGTTATTGATCAGTTCCATCGAGTTACTCTAGGTGGAAGTTATCAGGATAAATATGAAGTTAATCTGATTAATCTTAATGAAGAGGAAATTTTTAAATTCAATGTTGATCCTAATTCTAAAATCCCCACTTCAATGTATTCTATTATCGGAAATAATGGTAGTGGCAAAACTAATTTTTTGAAACAAATTATAAGTTTTTATCATTATCAAAAAAATGGAAGTTTACTAGATAATGCTGAAGAAAAATTATATTCTGATAGGTCGAATCTTAATCAATTTAATTCATTAGTTTGTTTTTCGTATAGTCCATTTGATTCGGGTTTTAAAAAAGAAGACTCAGATATTTATAAATTTATAGGAATAAATTTTTCGAATACTGAAGATCTAAGCGAAATTATTGCAAAAGATATTCATAAATTGTTCACTGAAGTAGGCAAAAGATACCGTACAAAGTTAGGAAATATTATAAAAAAATTTTCATTTGATCCATGGTTTTTACAAATTGAACACGCTATTGATATGGAAAATTTCAGTTTAGAAGATGTGAAGAAATTAAGCTCAGGACAAAAGATTATTCTTCTAAATTTATTAAATCTAATTATTTATGTTTCAGAAAAAACTTTTGTGATTATTGATGAACCCGAACTATTTCTACATCCACCATTATTAAAAGCTTATATACGGGCGATAGATGAAATTATAAGCGATGCCAATGGAGTTTGTTTATTAGCGACCCATTCTGCTATTGTGCTTCAAGAACTGGCTCACATCAATATTAGGAAGATAGTACGGAATTTTGATAACAATCAAAATCGAATTGAGTCAATTTCAATTAAAACTTTTGGAGAAAGCATTAGTTATATTAATAATGCGATTTTTGGTACAGATCTTAGGAACACTGGATTTTACAAATTTATAGTGGATTTAATTAAGGAAGATAAAACTGAACTAGATAAAATTGATTTTATCTTTGGAAGCGAAGCATTACTAGTAAAGAAATTTGAAGAGGTTAGTGATGAAGAAAATTAGTTCACCAAGCTTTTGTATAGCAAATGTAATTGATGAAATAGTTGGATACATGGAACAAAATCAAGGTAATAATAAATCTGGTATTATTAGGAAGCTTCATGAATCCAATTGTCTTTTACCATACTTCAATAAAATTGAAAGCGACTATCTTGAGGCTGGTGAAAATTTACAATCTTTGATTTCTAAATTAGAGCAATCAGATGAAGTTTTGGGAATTGAAAAATCAAAAATGAAAGAACTATACAAGACGTTTTACTCTTCAGAAAGTTCATTTAGGAGAGACTTGTACAAACTTACACCTAGATGTTGTCCAATTTGTGATGCCGAATGGGGTTATGCAACACATACTTTAGATCATATTTTACCAGAATCAATCTTTCCACAATTTGCTATCTTACCAATTAACTTAGTTTCAACGTGTTATAGGTGTAATCATTCAAAAAATTCGATTGTAGGCTATTCAGAAAATCAGGGAGTTTTAAATCCGTATTTTAATTCTGTAAATTTGTTACCATACTTGAAATGTTATACATATATCAAAGGTGACGATTTTATTACGCATATCCAATTAAAGAACGAGTCAGTTGTCGGACTTGATCCATTGAAATATCAAAGATTGAGATTCTTTTACGAGGAAGTTTATAAATTGAATGAAACTTATAGTGAAGTAGCACGTGTAAGTGTTTTGAATAGCCTCATTGATACGCTTTCAGAATTAGGGAATGTAACAAATGATTTTATTAAGGGGTATTTTCAATCTCTTATTATGGATGATAAAGAAGATTTAATTTTAAAGGGAGTTGTCACATTAGAATTCTTAAAAGTTTTAGTTTTAGAATCTCTTCAAGACTTGGAGGTTGAAGCGTATGATTTAATTAACAGAATGCTTCAAGAAAGACGACAAATGAGTGAAGTACAGGATATATTTTAAAATCGAGAGAGCATTCAGCTCTCTTTTTTTATCCTCTTTTCAATGATGTGATAATTTTTCCAAATTATTCTTGTTATCCTTTTATCATACTCAGGAAAATCAATCTTTGATTTTTCACTGGGGGTTTGGGGGCGAAGCCACCAAGTTATCGTATCGTTGGCTGTCAAAACTGAAAATTTTTGGTCGGCTGGCGATATGATTTTTGGGATATTGTGTCCACAATATCTGAGCTCGCAAAGACCGAACAAGGAGAGACTGAGGTCTTTAGGAATTGTACTGACAATGTGAGGCAGCCTTACATTGTCAGACAAGTATAATGTTGAAAGGATGGTAAGATGGGACAAGAAATTAAGTTAATCCGTAAGCAATTTAGAATCACGAGACAAGAAGAAAAACAGATAAAAGAAATGATGAGGGAACAAAAAGTGGATAGTTTCTCAGAATTTCTTCGTCAAAATTTATTGAAAAAGAATTATCAGTATAGAATTTTTGAAAGTTGGTTCTCCCTTTGGAAGTCTCAAAAGTTTGAACAGATTAGTCGAGATGTGTATGAAGTTCTGGTTGTCGCAAGAGAAAATCATCAAGTGACTCAAGAGCACGTCTCAATCTTATTGACTTGCGTTCAAGAATTGATTGCAGAAGTGAATCAAGTGCAGCCACTCAGTCGTGAGTTCCGTGAAAAATATATGGGTTAGGAGGATGTAATGGTTTATCGCTATCGTACCAATCTCAAAAAAGTATTTCTAACTGATCCAGAATTACACCAATTGAATGAACGGATTGCTAAGAGCAATTGTCAAAATTTCTCAGTCTATGCCAGAAAAGTTTTGCTTAATCCCAATATGTCATTTGTCACGATTAACACTGATACTTATGACCAGTTAGTTTTTGAATTGAGACGGATTGGAAATAACATCAATCAAATTGCGCGTGCGATTAATCAAAGCCATCTGATTTCTCAGGACCAATTACAAGAATTGAGTAAAGGAGTCGGAGAGTTAATTAAGGAAGTGGACAAAGAATTTCAAGTGGAGGTGAAAAGACTGAAGGAGTTTCATGGTAGTTACTAAACACTTTGCGACGCACGGAAAAAAATATCGTAGGCGTTTAATTAAGTATATTCTCAACCCTGATAAAACGGACAATTTGAAATTGGTATCTGATTTTGGCATGAGCAATTACTTGGACTTCCCTAGTCATGTAGAAATGGTAGAGATGTACAATGTCAACTTCACCAATAATGACAAGTTGTACGAGTCCAGAAATGACCGACAAGAAAAACACCAACAAACTATTCATGCCCATCATCTCATCCAATCATTTTCTCCTGAAGATAATCTGACACCTGAAGAAATTAACCGCATTGGTTATGAGACCATGATGGAATTGACAGGAGGTCGTTTTAAGTTTATCGTAGCAACTCACACAGACAAAGATCATGTTCATAATCACATCCTAATCAACGCTATTGACCGCAATTCAGATAAAAAGTTGATATGGAACTATGCCTTGGAACGAAACCTCCGTATGATTTCAGACCGTATTTCTAAAATGGCTGGTGCAAAAATTATTGAGAAACGTTATTCCTATCGAGATTATAAAAAATATAAGGAATCTAGTCATAAATTTGAATTGAAACAATGTCTTTATTTTTTGCTTCAGCAATCTAAATCGTTTGATGATTTTTTAGAGAAAGCAAAGCAGTTGCATGTTCAGATTGATTTTAGTCAAAAGTATAGCCGTTTTTTGATGACAGATAGAACGATGGTAAAACCAATTCGAGGTCGCCAACTTAGTAAACGAGATTTATATGATGAAGACTTTTTTAAAACATATTTTGCAAAACAAGAGATTGAAAGTCGTTTAAAATTTTTACTAAAGTCTGTTTATTTATTAGAAGAATTGCATGTAAAGGCTAAAGAGTTGAATCTAACCATCGAGTTAAAACAGAAAAATGTGATGTTTACCCTAGAAGAAGATGGCAAAAAGATAAGCCTGAGTCATAAAAAAATTAGCGATAAGAAATTGTACGATGTTCAATTTTTTAATCGTTATTTTGAAGATAGAGAAGTTAGAGATATTCAAGCATTAGAAAATCTTCAGGAAGATTTTCAGACTTTTCGAGAGGAGCAGCATAAGGAGAAAGTCTCCGCTGAAGAAATCGAGGAAGCCTTCAAGAAATACAAGGAAAAACGAGATGCTATCCATGAGTTTGAGATTGAACTTACGGATAATCAGATAGAGAAGTTGGTTGATGATGGTGTCTATATCCAGGTTTCGTTTGGTATCAAACAGAGTGGACTCATCTTTATTCCTAACTACCAGCTAGATATTTTTGAGGAAGACAATCATAAAAAATATAAAGTTTACATTCGAGAAACGTCTTCTTACTTTGTCTATAATAAAGAAAACATGGATAATAATTGTTTCATCAAGGGTAGGACCTTAATCAGACAATTGAGCAACGATAGCCAAAAACTCCCCTATAGACGACCAACTTTAAAAAGTCTTCAAGAGAAGATTTCTGAAATTAATCTTATGATTGAACTATCTAATACGAACAAACAATACCAAGAAATCAAAGATGAGCTTGTATTAGAAATTGCAGAGATTGATATGCAGCTAGAAGAAACCCAAGAAAAAATCGCCACCTTAAACAAGATGGCGGAAGTCCTTATCAATTTGAAGAGTGAAGATCATGAGACTAGAAAATTAGCTAAGTATAATTTTGACCAAATGAACATGACGGAATCAATAATGTTAGATCGACTCAATACAGATATTTTAAAATTACAACAGGAACTTGGTAATGAAATTAATAAATATGAGGAGATAGCTAGAAGATTGGATTTGTTTGTGAAAATTATTAATACCAATAAATTTACAGTTCTAAAATTTCACGAGAATGCCTTACTAGAATAATATTATTTACGACTAATTAGTTAAAAGATAGAGAATAATTTCATTTATTTTTTGTTTACTAGTTTATTAAAATGGTCAGTATAGTGTAATTTTAACTTATCTTCTCCTAAAATATCGAAGACTTGTATGGCTTGTTTCATTTTTTCAATTCCACTGGTTGATTGGTAACGTTTAAATTCAAAGTAACCAGTTGCATAGAGAAAAACTGTTTGTTCATAAAAGTTTAGTTCATTATCCAACAATGTCTTTATCTTACTAATTAAATAGGAGCAATTAGAAAATTCTTCCTTACCAATGCTTAGAATGAAGCAATTAATAGCAAGCTGAGAGACAATCTGCTTATTAGTTTTATTCAGAGATGAGTAAATATAGTTATTTAACATCTCTTTAGTTAATAAGAAGTAGGAGTTGTAGTTAATTGTGCGTACACAGTTACCTAATAAAATGATTTCATAATAGCCCCATTTTTCAACTTTGAAAAGATAGTCTGTCAGATGAA
This sequence comes from Streptococcus mitis, assembly GCF_047464945.1. GTDB lineage: Bacteria > Bacillota > Bacilli > Lactobacillales > Streptococcaceae > Streptococcus > Streptococcus mitis_EA. The sequence continues at coordinate 10,014 of NZ_JASHAX010000001.1, forward strand.
GAAGCTCTTCATCTGATGGAATGATGTTCGAATCCATTGTGTGTAAAATAGATTTTACCATTGTTTTCTCAAAAGAATTTAGAGTGTAATCAGAAGTATCAGAAAGTAGACATGCTATATTATTGATACTTTGTGATGAATATTGCTTACGAATGTATTGTACTAGATTAGCAAATGATTCGGAACTGGTATAGTCGTCATTGTGTAAAACAAGGAACTCATCCAAAGTAATATGTAATTTGTCTAAAATATTGATTAGTCGAATACAAGATATCTCTGACTCCCCACGTTCAAAACGAGATATTTGTGATTTTGAAAGATGTTCATCTGCTACAGAGCATAGACTAATTTGTTTTCCTTTACGAACTTTTCTAAGTGTGATGCCAAGTTTTGATTTCATAATTTCCCATTTTCCCAACAAAAATTAAATCCGTTTTTATTTATTGTACAATAAATAAAAACGGAAAGGAAGTCCAAGTATGAAGAAAATTTCAAAATTTTTACCGATTTTGGTTTTGGTGATGGATATTATCATCATTGTTGGTGGGTAAGATGCTTAGGTGTACACCTAAGTCTTTAGATGATATCTAAAGACTTAGTACTGGTTGGAGGATACGATGAAAGATAGTATGATTAATTATTGGTTAAATTATTTTCCGGAGTATAGTTTAGAAACGTTTGAAGTAGAATAGATATTAAGGACCTTTCTTTCTCTTATTCCAAAGACTCAGCTCCTGTAATAGAAAATTTAAATTTGACTATTGAGTCAGGACAGAGAATTGCACTAGTCGGTCAACCGAGGTCAGGAAAAAGTACATTATCAAAAATACCATCAGGATTATATAAGATTGATACAGGAAAAGTTTTATGTGATTGTGTAAATATTAATCAAATAGATAAAAAATATTAAGTCAAAATTTAGAAGTAGTTCCACAGGATTCATTTTTATTGAACAGAAGTATTCTTGATAATATAACTTTAAAGCACGAAGTTACTTCACAAAAGATAGAGGAAGTTTGTAAAGCAGTTCAAATCTATGATGAAATCATGGCTATGCCGATGAAATTTAACACTATCATCTCAGATTTGGGTTCAAATATTTCAGGTGGTCAAAGACAACGGATAGCACTGGCACGTGCATTAATAAATAACCCTAGTATTGTAATTTTAGATGAAGCAACTAGTGCATTAGACACTATTAATGAGGAAAGAATAACAAAGTATATAAAAAGTAAGGGCTGTACTCAAATAATTGTAGCTCATAGATTGTCAACGATTAAGGATGCAGATATTATTTTTGTAATGAAAAGTGGTAAGATTGTTGAGTCAGGAAATCATAAGTACTTAATGGCTCTTGGTGGAGAGTACTACAGCTTATATACAAAAAGGAAATTAGGTGTAAAGAAAATGAAGAAAGAAAATGAATATGTAATTTCAACAGCAGCCTCACTAGGGGTGATGATTGGAATAGTGTTTGCAATTTTTTTAGATTTTCCAGTTGAATATGGTATTTCTTTAGGCTTGTTGAATGGAATAGTATTGGGGTCGCTGATTTCTTACAAAAACAATAAGAATTAAGCATAATTTTTTGCTGTAAACTAAGGAGTAGAGATGGCTATAGTTGAAATTATAAATCTAACAAAAAGCTTTAAAGATATTGAAGTTATTCATAACACTTAAGTACAGCCTGTTGCTCGCTTCCTAGTTTGCTCTTTGATTTTAATTAGAATTCCCCAACTGTCTAACTCAACAAAAAAATCCCCAATCGGAGCGATTGAGGATTAAGCGAATGATTCTTAAACAATACCTTGTGCAATCATAGCGTTTGCTACATTTTCAAAGGCAGCAATGTTAGCTCCTGCAAGGTAGTCTTTATCAAGACCATATGTTTCTGAAGTTGTTTTAGCTGTGTTGAAGATGTTTGTCATGATGTCTTTGAGACGTCCATCAACTTCTTCACGAGTCCATGAGAGGCGAAGACTATTTTGGCTCATTTCAAGGGCTGAAACTGCTACACCACCAGCGTTGGCAGCTTTTGCAGGTCCGTAGAAGATACCATTTTCTTTGTAAACTTTGATGGCATCAAGGTCGCTTGGCATGTTGGCACCTTCAGATACACAGATAACGCCTTGAGCAACCAAGCGTTTAGCTGCTTCACCGTTGATTTCGTTTTGAGTAGCACATGGAAGAGCAATGTCATAGTTTCCAGCGTAAGTCCATACAGAACCTTCGTGGTATGTTGCAGTTGCTTTTTCGACAGCATACTCAGTCAAACGAGCACGACGTTTTTCTTTAACATCTACTAAAAGATCGAAGTCGATACCATTTTCATCGATGACATAACCATTTGAGTCAGAAACAGAGATAACAGTTGCACCAAGTTCAGTCGCTTTTTGAAGAGCGTATTGGGCTACGTTACCAGAACCTGAAATAACCACTTTCTTACCAGCAAAGCTGTTGCCGTTAGCTTTAAGCATTTCTTCAGTGTAGTAAACCAAACCGTAACCAGTTGCTTCTGGACGAATCAAGCTACCACCAAATCCAAGAGGTTTACCAGTCAAGACACCAGCATCAAATTGGTTAAGGCGTTTGTATTGACCGTAAAGGTAACCAATTTCACGCCCACCAACACCGATATCACCAGCAGGTACGTCAAGTGATGGTCCGATATGTTTTTGCAATTCAGTCATGAAGCTTTGGCAGAAACGCATCACTTCATCATCTGTTTTACCTTTAGGATCGAAGTCTGATCCACCTTTACCTCCACCGATAGGAAGTCCAGTCAAGACGTTTTTGAAGATTTGTTCAAATCCGAGGAATTTCAAAATTCCTTGGTTAACAGTTGGGTGGAAACGAAGTCCGCCTTTGTATGGTCCAACAGCTGAGTTGAATTGAACACGGTAGCCACGGTTTACTTGAATGTTTCCATCACGGTCAACCCAAGGAACACGGAAAGAAATCACGCGCTCTGGCTCAGTAATACGTGCCAAGATATTTTCTTCGATATACTCAGGGTGTTTTTCAAATACAGGTTCTAAAGTGTTGAAAAATTCTTCAACAGCTTGGAGGAATTCAGCCTCGTGCCCGTTACGAGCTTTTACAGTTTCAAACACGCTTTGGATATATTCTTTAGCAGATGTCATATCGTTCTCCTTAAATTCTAATTTAATTATGTGTGTCATTATAGCAGAATTTTTTTTAACTGTAAAGAGAAAAAACAAAAATTTTCTAAAAATTCTTTCAATTTAGTTTTTGGGATTTATTGAAAGTAGATAAAAAACGAACGTTTTTCTTATAAATGCCTTTCTTAAAGAGAAAATCTGAAAATGTGGTATAATATTAGCAATAAAAGGAATCTGGAGGATCAGAATCATGGTATCAACGAAAACGCAAATTGCTGGTTTTGAGTTTGACAATTGTTTGATGAATGCAGCAGGTGTGGCTTGTATGACGATAGAGGAGCTGGAAGGGGTTAAAAACTCAGCGGCAGGAACCTTTGTCACAAAGACTGCGACTTTGGACTTTCGTCAGGGTAACCCTGAACCACGTTATCAGGATGTTCCACTTGGTTCTATCAACTCTATGGGCTTGCCAAATAATGGCTTAGACTATTATTTGGACTACCTTTTGGATTTGCAGGAAAAAGAGCCGAACCGAACTTTCTTCTTATCTCTGGTCGGTATGTCTCCAGAGGAAACCCATACTATCTTGAAAAAAGTCCAAGAGAGTGAATTTTGTGGTCTGACTGAGCTAAACCTTTCTTGTCCAAATGTGCCAGGAAAACCTCAGATTGCCTATGATTTTGAGACAACCGACCGGATTTTGGCAGAGGTGTTTGCCTACTTCACCAAACCTCTTGGAATTAAATTGCCACCATATTTTGACATTGTTCACTTTGACCAAGCGGCAGCTATTTTCAACAAATATCCGCTCAAGTTTGTCAACTGCGTTAACTCTATCGGAAACGGCCTTTATATAGAAGATGAGTCCGTCGTTATTCGTCCTAAAAATGGATTTGGGGGCATTGGTGGGGAGTATATTAAACCAACTGCTTTAGCTAACGTTCACGCCTTCTACCAACGTCTCAATCCTCAAATCCAAATAATCGGAACAGGTGGCGTTTTGACTGGTCGTGATGCCTTTGAACATATCCTCTGTGGAGCGAGTATGGTGCAGGTGGGAACTACCCTTCACAAAGAAGGCGTCGGTGCCTTCGAACGCATTACCAATGAACTGAAAGAAATCATGGCGGAAAAAGGGTACGAAAGCCTAGAAGATTTCCGTGGGAAATTACGCTATATCGACTAAATTCATTAAAAAATCAGAAGAAAGGAGAGAAGATGCTAGCCATTGAAGAAAGTCAGAAGTTGACTTTATTAAATTTACCTAGTCTGAGCCTATTTACAGGGACAGATCAGGGTCAGTTTGAAGTTATGAAGAGTCAAGTATTGAAACAGATTGGCTATGATTCTGCTGACCTCAACTTTGCCTACTTTGATATGAAAGAAGTAGTTTACAAGGATGTGGAACTGGAGTTGGTCAGCCTTCCTTTCTTTTCGGATGAGAAAATCGTGATATTGGATCATTTTGTCGATATCACAACAGCCAAGAAACGCTTTTTAACAGATGATGAACTCAAGTCATTTGAGGGATACCTTGATAACCCTTCACCAACAACCAAGTTGTTGATCTTTGCGGAAGGAAAACTGGATAGCAAAAGGCGATTGGTTAAATTACTGAAGCGTGATGCTAAGGTTTTTGACGCAGTAGAAGCCAAAGAACAAGAATTGCGCCAGTATTTCCAAAAGTGGAGCCAGAAACAAGGTCTGCAGTTTAGCAATCATTCTTTTGAAAATCTCCTCATCAAGTCTGGTTTTCAATTTAGCGAAATCCAGAAAAATCTCCTCTTTTTACAGTCCTATAAGATGGACTCTGTTATCGAGGAAGAGGATATTGTCAACGCAATTCCCAAGACCTTACAGGACAATATTTTTGATTTAACTCAGTTTATTCTGACTAAAAAGATGGATCAGGCGCGTGACTTGGTTAGAGATTTGACCTTGCAAGGTGAAGATGAAATTAAACTGATTGCAGTCATGCTAGGACAATTTCGGACTTTTACTCAGGTGAAGATTTTGGCGGAGTCTGGGCAAACAGAATCTCAGATTGCAAGTAGTCTAGGTAGTTTTCTCGGACGCAATCCAAATCCCTATCAGATTAAGTTTGCGCTGAGGGATTCACGAGGACTTTCCTTGAGCTTTTTGAAGCAAGCTATTTCTTATTTGATTGAGACAGACTATCAGATTAAGACAGGTCTTTATGAAAAAGGTTTCCTTTTTGAAAAGGCACTCTTACAGATTGCTAGTCAGGTCAATTGACATTTTTTTGAAACTACAACCCGCGTCAACATTATCTTGTTGTGGGTTTCTTGCTGATTTGCTTATTTTATACTCAATGAAAATCAAAGAGAAAACTAGGAAACTAGTCGCAGGTTGCTCAAAGCACTGCTTTGAGGTTGTAGATAAGACTGACGAAGTCAGCTCAAAACATGTTTTTGAGGTCGCGGATGAAACTGACGAAGTCAGCTCAAAACACTGTTTTGAGGTTGTAGATAAGACTGACGAAGTCAGTAACATATCTACGGCAAGGCGACGTTGACGCGGTTTGAAGAAATTTTCGAAGAGTATGATTAGAAAGTATTTCAGTGATTTCTTCATCTATAAGCAAAAAACTTGAAAAAAGTGAATGTTTGCGTTATCATTTTCATATAGAAAGAAAAAGAGGTATTACAGATGGCTATTATCTTACCAGAACTTCCATATGCATACGACGCTTTGGAACCATACATCGATGCGGAAACAATGCACTTGCACCATGACAAACACCATCAAACTTATGTCAACAATGCCAATGCAGCTCTAGAAAAACACCCTGAAATCGGTGAAGATCTTGAAGCCTTGCTTGCTGATGTAGAATCTATTCCAGCTGATATCCGTCAAGCACTTATCAACAACGGTGGCGGACACTTGAACCACGCTCTTTTCTGGGAATTGATGACTCCTGAAAAAACAGCTCCATCGGCAGAACTTGCAGCAGCAATCGATGCAACATTTGGTTCATTTGAAGACTTCCAAGCAGCCTTCACTGCAGCAGCAACAACTCGTTTTGGTTCTGGCTGGGCATGGTTGGTTGTCAACAAAGAAGGGAAGCTTGAAGTGACTTCAACAGCAAACCAAGACACACCAATCTCAGAAGGTAAAAAACCAATCTTGGGCTTGGACGTTTGGGAACATGCTTACTACGTGAAATACCGCAACGTGCGTCCTGACTACATCAAAGCTTTCTTCTCAGTGATCAACTGGAACAAAGTAGATGAATTGTACGCAGCTGCTAAATAATGATAGTTGGAGGGAAGAATTGTTCTTCTCTTTTTAAGGTTATATTATTTTGGTCTGACAAAATCGTCAGACTTTTTTCATTTTTATGAGAAACGTGCTAACTGATAGAAATTATGGTAGAATAAAGTATTAAGTAATCGTGAAAAAAGGATATCTATGCGAAAAGAAATTGCACCTGAATTATACAACTATAACAAGTTTCCTGGTCCTGAGTTTCATTTACACGGGGACAAGGTTGAAACGGAAGGGATAGCTTTTTCCTTGGTGGAAAATATCAAGGATGCCTTTGATGTGACGGCTTTTAATCAGCGTTTTTCAGAAGTCTTAACCAAGTTTGATTATATCGTGGGGGACTGGAGCAACGAACAGCTTCGCCTACGAGGTTTTTACAAGGATGACCGAACAGATGAAAAACTTGAAAAAATCAGTCGTTTACAAGACTACCTTTTAGAGTATTGTAGTTATGGTTGTGCCTATTTTGTCTTAGAAAATGAAGCCCCTAAGCGAGCATCATTTGACAAGAAAATGCGTAAGAAGGAAGAAGAAACACCTTCTAAAAAAGGAAAGAAACCGACTCAAACCAAACGAAAACCGAATGCAGATAAGAAAAATAGACGTCGTCAGAAAGACCAGCATTCTCAGAAAGAGGACAAGGGGCAACGTCATTTTGTCATTCGTCAGAAGTGAGTAGAGAATAAGGAGAAAAAATGAAACCGTCAATTTATAGTTTAACACGTCAAACCATGCAGGAATGGGTATTGGAGCAGGGAGAAAAGAAATTCCGTGCAGATCAAATCTGGGAATGGCTTTACCGTAAACGTGTCCAGTCATTTGAAGAGATGACTAACCTTTCCAAGGATTTGATTGCTAAGCTTAATGACCAGTTTGTGGTTAATCCCTTGAAACAACGTATCGTTCAAGAGTCTGCTGATGGGACAGTTAAATATCTTTTTGAATTGCCAGATGGTATGTTGATTGAGACAGTACTCATGCGTCAACACTATGGTTTGTCAGTCTGTGTGACCACTCAGGTCGGCTGTAATATCGGTTGTACCTTCTGTGCTTCTGGTTTGATTAAGAAACAACGTGACCTCAATAACGGTGAAATCGTAGCGCAAATCATGCTGGTTCAGAAATACTTTGATGAGCGTGGTCAGGACGAACGCGTCAGCCATATCGTTGTCATGGGGATTGGTGAACCATTTGATAACTACAACAATGTCTTGAATTTCGTTCGTACTATCAATGATGACAAGGGAATGGCCATCGGTGCTCGTCACATTACGGTTTCAACCTCAGGTTTGGCCCATAAAATTCGTGATTTTGCTAATGAAGGTGTTCAGGTCAATCTTGCCGTTTCCCTTCATGCACCTAATAATGAACTGCGCTCAAGTATCATGAAGATTAACCGTGCCTTTCCGATTGAAAAACTCTTTGCTGCTATTGAGTACTACATCGAAACAACCAATCGCCGTGTGACCTTTGAGTATATCATGCTCAATGAGGTTAATGACGGTGTAGAACAAGCCTTGGAATTGGCTGAATTGCTCAAGAATATCAAGAAATTGTCTTATGTAAACTTGATTCCTTACAATCCAGTTAGTGAGCATGACCAATATAGCCGTAGTCCTAAAGAGCGCGTCCTGGCCTTCTATGATACGCTTAAGAAAAAAGGGGTTAACTGTGTTGTTCGTCAAGAGCATGGTACTGATATTGATGCAGCTTGTGGACAATTGCGTTCCAATACAATGAAACGTGACCGCCAGAAAGCAGTAGCAGCAGTCAATCCTTAATGATGAAGAAGACTTATAATCATGTTTTGGTCTGGGGAGTCATTTTCTATAGTATTTGTATCGTTTACTTTTGCTTTACTCCTCAAGAACATTCTCCTGTGGGGGTGGAAACTCCAGGTATTCAGCATCTTGGACGCCTGGTTTTTCTTTTGACTCCTTTCAATTCTCTCTGGAAACTGGGTGAGGTGAGTGACATAGGACAATTATGTTGGATTTTTCTACAAAATATCCTCAATGTATTCTTGCTTTGTCCTCTTGTTTTCCAACTCCTTTATCTCCTTCCAAATTTGCGGAAAACAAGAAAAGTGATTTTGTTCAGTTTTCTAGTGAGTCTTGGAATCGAGTGTACGCAGTTAGTCTTGGACTTTTTCTTTGATTTCAATCGTGTCTTTGAGATTGATGATTTGTGGACCAATACCTTAGGTGGCTATCTGGCTTGGCTCCTCTATAAACGATTACATAAAAACAAGATAAGGAATTAAAATGAGTATTTTAGAAGTTAAAAATCTGAGTCACGGTTTTGGTGACCGTGCAATTTTTGAAGATGTGTCCTTCCGTCTCCTCAAGGGAGAACATATTGGCCTGGTCGGTGCCAATGGTGAAGGAAAATCAACCTTTATGAGTATCGTGACTGGTAAAATGCTGCCAGATGAAGGGAAGGTTGAGTGGTCCAAATATGTGACCGCTGGTTACTTGGATCAGCACTCCGTCCTTGCTGAAGGGCAGTCGGTGCGCGATGTTCTCCGTACTGCTTTTGATGAGCTTTTCAAAGCAGAAGTCCGTATCAATGACCTCTATATGGAAATGGCTGAAGACGGTGCGGATGTTGATGCTCTCATGGAAGAAGTGGGAGAACTCCAAGATCGTCTGGAGAGTCGTGATTTCTACACCTTGGATGCTAAGATTGATGAAGTGGCACGTGCCCTTGGTGTTATGGACTTTGGCATGGATACGGATGTAACTTCTTTGTCAGGTGGACAAAGAACCAAGGTGCTTTTGGCAAAACTTCTCCTTGAAAAGCCTGATATCTTGCTGTTGGACGAGCCGACCAACTACTTGGATGCTGAGCATATTGACTGGCTCAAGCGCTATCTCCAAAACTATGAAAATGCCTTTGTTCTTATTTCACACGATATTCCCTTCCTGAACGATGTGATTAATATTGTCTACCATGTGGAAAATCAACAGCTGACGCGTTATTCTGGTGACTACTACCAGTTCCAAGAAGTCTATGCTATGAAGAAATCTCAGCTAGAGGCAGCCTACGAACGTCAGCAGAAAGAGATTGCAGACCTCAAGGACTTCGTAGCTCGAAACAAAGCGCGTGTTGCAACACGAAACATGGCCATGTCCCGTCAGAAGAAATTGGATAAGATGGATATTATCGAACTGCAAAGTGAGAAACCAAAACCATCCTTTGATTTCAAACCGGCTCGTACACCAGGGCGCTTTATTTTCCAAGCCAAGGATTTGCAAATTGGTTATGATCGTCCTCTGACCAAGCCTTTAAATCTTACCTTTGAACGTAATCAAAAGGTTGCTATTATCGGGGCAAATGGTATCGGGAAAACAACTCTCTTGAAGTCCCTATTGGGCATTATCCCACCTATTGCTGGGGAAGTTGAACGCGGTGACTACCTAGAACTCGGTTATTTTGAACAGGAAGTAGAAGGCGGTAATCGCCAAACTCCTCTTGAAGCTGTTTGGAATGCCTTTCCAGCTCTCAACCAAGCAGAAGTTCGTGCAGCCCTTGCCCGTTGTGGTTTGACAACTAAGCATATCGAAAGTCAAATTCAGGTCTTGTCAGGTGGGGAACAAGCCAAAGTTCGTTTCTGTCTCTTGATGAATCGTGAAAACAACGTTTTAGTGCTGGACGAGCCGACCAACCACTTGGATGTGGATGCCAAGGATGAACTCAAACGCGCTCTCAAAGAATATAAGGGATCTATCCTTATGGTCTGCCACGAACCAGACTTCTATGAAGGCTGGATGGACCAAATATGGGATTTTAATAATTTAACTTAAGAATGAGAGTAAAAGAAATACAGTACCGAATGTGGATACTGTATTTCTTTGGTTTTTATGATTTAAAATCGTAGTCTTTCACCACTTCGATGTTGTCGATAGTAATAGCAGTCGTTGGTTTATCTTTCTCATCTTTTTCGGCTTTAGCAATCTTATCTACAACATCCATACCGTCAATCACTTGACCAAAGACTGGGTGTTTACCATCTAGACTAGGATTTCCCCCTTCTTTGTAGGCTTCGATGATTTTCTTTGGATACTTGCTTGTAGGGAGCTTAGCAGAGGTATCAGTAGAGTTTTGGTTGATAAAGAACTGGCTGCCGTTGGTGTTTGGTTGACCAGTATTAGCCATAGCAAGAGCACCACGGATGTTATAGAGATAAGGAGTAATCTCGTTCTTGAAACCAGTTCCCTTGTCTTTGGTTTTATCCTTGTCATGCCAGATAGACTGACCACCTGTACCGTCTCCTTTTGGATCCCCAGTTTGAACCATGAAGCCATCGATGACACGATGGAAGGTAATACCGTTATAGTATCCTTCTTTAGCATGAGTGAGGAAGTTTTCAACCGCTAGAGGAGCGAGTTTAGGGAAGAGTTTGATACGGATATCTCCTTGACTTGTGTGGAGAATCACTTCAGCTTCATCTTCAGCAACTTCTTTAGAAAGTTGTGGGAAATTGGCATTCTCGTTTGTTAAAGCATCGTTTAACTCCTTGGCAGATTGGGCAGCTGCTTTGGAACTTTCTTCAGCAGCAAGACTGGAATCAACATAGTCATTACCACGCAGACTACGTTGGACGTTGCTACATCCAGCTAGGGCTACAGTGGATAGTAAAAGAAGGGTTGCTAGTTTTTTCATTCTATTCCTCTCAAAAATTCATTTCTACCATTGTACCCTAAAAGGAAGTGGATTTCAAATGTTAGTGACAAGGTAGTTTTAGAGAAAATCAACCCAAAAATCACTTGATTAGAAATTTTTTTTGGATGACGGTCGATAATGTCCTTGTATTGTTCCAGCATCTGCTCCCCCGTTGGAGTCAATTTGTAGCTACGATTGCTAATTCTTCTTCTGAAAAGTTGTCATGAAGGGCTTGGTACAAATCTGCGGCCTTCATTTTAGAGAGGCCAGTAACTCCCTTCTTCTTAAGGATATTCTTTTTCATGGTAGCATTCAGATGGTCGAGTGAATCAAAGGAGGTTTCGATAGTAGCATATCCTTTTTCAACAAGCGTATCTAAATGTTTTGGGATATCAATTCCATAAGAATTACTATATTTTAAAAGAGCATATTTTCAAAGGATTTTTTCTTTTGCCTTCAATTCCTAATGAATCAATGAACTTAATACTAGGTCTCGAAAAGAATTATGTTTCCTCTTGCTGTCTGAGTTCAAAGAGGTCTTCTACTTTTAGATTAAAAACTTGAGCAATTTTAAGAGCCATTTCTAGCGAAGGATTGTAACGATTATTTTCCAAGTGCAGAATTGTCTCGCGTCGCATGCCGATGCGGTCGGCTAACTCCTGCTGGGTCATGCCTATGGACTCACGAACAGATTTGAGATTAGTAATAATTTTGCTTTCTTTGGCCATGCTTATCCTCTACGTTCCAAGATAAAATAGACAACCGCAAAGATGCTAATCAAGGCAGATATGCTAATAAATATTTGGCCCATGTAAAGAGTGAGAGCCCCCATATACCCAATGATAACTGCTAGGATCATCAGTGCGCCTAGTATAAAAACAAACATCAAGCTAGCTGCCTTGGCTAAATTAGCATAAAAGCGTTCGTCCGGAGTTTCCTTGACATTTTTCAAACAGAAAAAACCAAATAAAATCAATTCAATAACGAGGCCAATTCCCATAATCCATTCTTTAATACCAGAACTTACGCTTGGGGTCGCAACCCAAATCCCTACTGTATAAAAAATGCCTGCTGCAAAAATAAGTATCGTGTAAAGCTTAGCAGACAAGTCAAAAATAATCTTTCCCTTACCTTTCTGAATCTTATGAGGCCGTGGTTTCATATGTAGCCAGCTCCAAATAGCTATAATTTGACCTGACACTGAAATACCAGTAATAACTAACTTGGGTTCCCAACTAAGATTAGAACCAAATAAAACAATAAAATCAATAACGAGAGCTACGGCAATCATTGCAATGAGGCCACGCATTTTTTGACTTTTTTTCATGATAGACTCCTTTTTTATGTTATAAATATATAACACTTAAATTTTGTGTTATAAATATATCACATTTAAATTTAGAAAGCAAGAATTTTATGTGTCAATGTGGTAATTATTTGAAAAAATTTTTTAATAAAAGCCCTTGATAGTCAAACAACTAAAGAAATCTTTGAAGCAATGCATCGGATTTGGTTTGGATAGTTTCGTTAATAATATTTGATGATAAAGAATTTTTGGAAAATCTAGATACTGTATGAATCTTTACTTTTTTCTTAGACTGTTATAAAGTCTGTCAGAATAAGCGTTATAGGTGTAGAAGTTAATTTTTACAGAACTAAATTATTCCCCTATTTAGAATCTATTCATTCATATTTTATAAATTAATTAGTAGATATCGTTCTTAAAATCCTTGATATTTAGTTTGGGAACGGGCTTGGGATGTAGAAGCTAAGCATCCAAATCTCGTTCAGGCGATATGAAGGGTTTGACTTGGTGTTCTTTATAAAATTTTTCTAAAATAGTATTTATGACATTCTCTTTCTGATTTTTCTTTAAAAATATAACAAATTTCTAAATGGTTTAAAAATTTTATAGTCTGTCAAGTTTTTTTCTTGACACCTGCCAGAAATCTGCTATAATAGAACATGTGCTAAATAGCTCAGCTATTTCACCGAAATAAAAAATAAGAAAAGAGACTTTAAAAATGGCAGTTAAAATCCGTTTGACTCGTATGGGTTCTAAGAAAAAACCTTTCTACCGTATCAACGTAGCAGATTCACGTTCACCACGTGACGGACGTTTCATCGAAACAGTTGGAACTTACAACCCACTTGTTGCTGAAAACCAAGTAACTTTGAAAGAAGACCGCGTTCTTGCATGGTTGGCTGATGGAGCTCAACCTTCAGATACAGTTCGCAACATCCTTTCAAAAGAAGGTGTATTGAAAAAATTCCACGATTCTAAATTCTCAAAATAAGTTTAAAGTAGGTTGACAGATGGATACGATTGAAAATCTCATTATTGCGATTGTGAAACCCTTGATTTCACAACCAGATGCCTTAACTATCAAGATTGAAGATACACCAGAGTTTTTGGAATATCATTTGGATCTTGATCAAAGTGATGTGGGTCGTGTAATCGGTCGTAAGGGTCGCACTATTTCTGCGATAAGAACGATTGTCTACTCTGTCCCAACTGAAGACAAAAAAGTAAGAATCGTTATTGACGAAAAATAAGAAGGGCGGGACGGATGTCTCGCTTTTTTGCAAGTAGCAGGATATGAAGGATTTAACGTTTAGACAATTACAAGACTACTTACTCGAACATTACCAGCAGTTTCGGACTGAGGAAGGTCTTTTTATGAAGTTAGTGGAGGAAGTCGGGGAAGTAGCTGAGGTTTTGAATGGTCGTTCTGGTAGAAAAGAGGGCGTTCAGGATTCTAACGAGGAACTAGCAAAAGAACTTGCTGATATCATTCACTACACCATCGCAATCGCGGCTATCAACGATATTGATCTAACCAAAACCATCTTTGAGAAAGATAAAACTGCAGCCATTAAGTACCAACATGAACGTGATTTGGAAGGATTTTTGAAAGGGAAGTAAAGGTATTGTACTCTTACTCCAACTTGAGAAAATCCATGGAACGTGATAAAATAAAGGATAAGGATTTTTAATAATTCATTATATAGAATGAGTGGATTTCTCTATGAAGAGGTTTGAAGTATCTACAGAAATTGGTAGTCTCTCTGTTACTTATCAAAAGCAAAAGAAAATGCTAGTTTGTTTAAGTGGCGCAGGTTTGCTACCAAGTTATGAAAATTTTTCACTTATACTTGAAAAACTTCCTCCTACAATTGGTTATTTGACAATTGATTTTCCGAACACAGGTAGGAGTCCGATTCATGACCAAGCTGGAAAAAATCTAGATAATCTTGCAGATGCGGTTTATGAAGTACTTGAAGAATTAGGGATTTCTGAATATATACTTTGTGTACATAGTTTGAGTGGAATTTTAGCTTGCAAATTGCTCAACAAACCAATTAAGTGTCAGGCTTTACTAGCAATTGAACCGACAACTAAAAAAGTCATGTTTGCTGATTTTTCAGAAAATCCTTATCCAGAAATGGAAGAGCAGATGAGGCTGATTGACGAGTGTGGTCCTGAACTTTATTTTAAGAACTTAACTCAAGCAACATTTAGCCCTGAAATTAATAAAGAAATCTGGGAAATAATGCAGGAAAAAGGCTCAGAGTTGGAAAATCAAGATCCAGGATTTCAGATATCTGGAGAGATTACTAAGGAAGATTTTGAGAATTTGTCGATAGAAGCTTATACCCCTGTATTTATTTTTTGTCAGCCTTATAGAGAAAAAGAGTACAGAGAATCAGAATATTGGACTTCCAATACTAAACTCATTTTAGGAGGGAATCACCATTATTTACAGTGGTCTGAATCCGAAAAAATTGCGACTATTATTCGAGAATTGTCAGAATAAGATGGAAAGAAGGAGACTACAGGAGACAAGATGAACTATTTTAATGTTGGGAAAATCGTCAATACGCAGGGGTTGCAGGGTGAGATGCGAGTCTTGTCTGTGACAGATTTTGCAGAAGAACGGTTTAAAAAAGGGGCTGAGCTGGCCTTGTTTGATGAAAAAGATCAGTTTGTTCAAACAGTGACCATCGCTAGCCACCGTAAACAGAAGAACTTTGACATTATTAAATTCAAAGATATGTACCATATTAATGCTATTGAAAAATACAAGGGATACAGTCTCAAGGTTGCTGAGGAAGATTTAAATGCTCTGGACGATGGTGAATTTTATTATCACGAGATTATCGGTTTGGAAGTCTATGAGGGTGATAACTTGATTGGAACAATCAAGGAAATCCTGCAACCAGGTGCCAACGATGTCTGGGTGGTCAAGCGAAAAGGTAAACGTGACTTGCTCTTGCCTTATATCCCACCAGTGGTTCTCAATGTTGATATTCCAAATAAACGCGTCGATGTGGAAATCTTAGAAGGGTTAGACGATGAAGATTGATATTTTAACCCTCTTTCCAGAGATGTTCTCTCCACTGGAGCACTCAATCGTCGGAAAGGCTCGAGAAAAAGGGCTCTTGGATATCCAGTATCATAATTTTCGAGAATATGCTGAAAAGGCCCGCCATGTCGACGATGAGCCCTACGGAGGCGGTCAGGGGATGTTGCTCCGAGCACAACCCATTTTCGATGCCTTTGATGCTATTGAAAAGAAAAATCCGCGCGTCATTCTCCTCGATCCTGCAGGGAAGAAATTTGATCAGACTTATGCTGAAGATTTGGCTCAAGAGGAAGAGCTAATCTTTATCTGTGGGCATTACGAGGGTTATGATGAGCGCATTAAGACTTTGGTGACAGATGAGATTTCCTTGGGCGACTATGTCTTGACTGGTGGAGAGTTGGCGGCTATGACCATGATTGATGCTACGGTACGCCTGATTCCAGAAGTGATTGGCAAGGAGTCTAGCCACCAAGATGATAGTTTTTCTTCAGGTCTTCTTGAATATCCTCAGTACACACGTCCCTATGATTATCGAGGCATGGTTGTCCCAGATGTTCTGATGAGCGGGCACCATGAAAAGATTCGTCAGTGGCGATTGTATGAGAGTTTAAAGAAAACCTATGAGCGCAGACCGGATTTGCTTGAACATTATCAACTGACAGCAGAAGAAGAAAAAATGCTGATAGAAATCAAAGAAAACAAAGAATAAAGGAGAAACCTATGCAAGTAATCAAACGTGATGGAGAAATTGCTGAATTTAATCCAGATAAGATTTACCAAGCTATCTTAAAAGCAGCCCAGACTGTCTATGTATTGACAGATGATTTACGTCAAAACCTTGCACAAGTCACTAAGAAAGTGGTTTTGGATTTGGAAGAGGCCAAGGTGGAACGCGCCACCATCAGCATGATTCAGTCTATGGTTGAACATCGTTTACTGGGTGCAGGTTACATTACCATTGCAGAACACTACATTTCCTATCGTTTACAACGTGACTTGGAAAGAAGTGGTTATGGAGACCATATCGCTGTTCATTTACATTTTGAACAAATTCGCTAAGAAAAAGAGTGGGATGAAGCAACTACATCTCACTCTTTCTTAAATCTATTTTTTTGGGCTGTTTGGACGGTGGAAGGGACAAATCGTAGGCGTTGAATATCGCTTATGCGGATAATACGGCTTACATTTTTAGCAAAATTTTTCACGATAATTTGCTGGCGTTGCTGATCGTATTTGATGATATCACCTGTAAAACTTGTCTCAGATAAGATAAGGTGAACAGCGGTTTGTTTCTGGATAGCCTCTTCAATAGTGGCTGTAAGGGAGTTGGTTTCAGTCTGGTCTGGTTCTTCATGTCCATTTAAAAAGTCATGTATTTTATCTAGAACTTGCTGGAATTTATGTCTCATATTGGCCTCCCTTCTTTTATATCAATATTATATAAAATTTTCCTAAAATCTACAAGATTTTACGAATAATCAAATGAAAGCTAAAAAAGGAGAAGAAAATGGCAGAATTTACATTTGAAATCGAAGAGCACTTGTTGACTCTCTCTGAAAACGAAAAAGGTTGGACCAAGGAAATCAACCGTGTGAGCTTTAATGGTGCTCCTGCAAAGTTTGATATTCGTGCTTGGAGCCCAGATCATACTAAAATGGGCAAAGGAATTACTCTCTCAAATGAAGAATTTCAAACAATGGTGGATGCCTTTAAAATCAACTAAGTTTTCAAAATGAAAGAAAAGGATATTGAGTCATGACAACTCGATATCCTTTTTTAGTTAGCAAAGTAAGCTTGATTTTTAAGGCGTTGAAGTAGCGAACGGCTAATAAAACTAATAGCCAGAAGTTTAGCAAGGTCTGGAATGATAAAGGGAAGAACCCCCACAACAAGAGTTTTTTCAAATGCCATTCCAGCTAGGAAATGCAAGCTGAGAATCCCTCCGACAAAGACAAGGGCATCACCCAAGAGGTTTGCAAGAAAAATCTTGACAACACCACTCTTGCTGTTAGTTAGGGAAGAAGTAAGTCCAGAGTAGACAAGATAAAACCAAAGATAACCTGCAGTAGGACCAACCAACGCCTGCAATCCAGCTCCACCTCCTGCAAAGACAGGAAGACCGATAGCACCTAGAAGAAGATAGAGTCCGACAGAAAGTACAGCCTCTCTCGGTCTAAAGACAGTAGCAATCAAGCCGATTGCAAAGTTTTGCAGAGTGAAGGGAACAGGTCCAATTGGAAGGGTGATTTGTGCCAATACAGCAATGAGAGCAGCCCCAATAGCAGGGATGGCATAAACGTGAGCTTTTTTCAAAATAGTTAACCTCTTTTCTGATATATAGTAACTATTATACTTAAATCAACACTATTGTCAACCTATTTAAGTAACATGGGTAACAAAAAACTGTAACGGCCGATTTGATTGACAAGAGAAATTTGATAATTGTTTTTTATCGATTTGTAAATCAGTTTTATATATAGATAATCCCATTTTATACATAAAAAATATACTATAAATACTTGACAAACTAAAAAATAAGTGCTACATTAATAAATGTAAACGGATACATTTATATGTGTTCAATTTTAAAAGGAGGGGTAGTTATGAGATATTTTAACGACTCTAGATACAATAACGGTGATTAAAAACCTAAATATAATCAATTCATATTAAAGTAATATGGATGGACTAAAAAGGGGACTGTTGCTTATTCTTCATCAAATATTTTAATTAAAGAAGAAGTAAAATGAAAAAAAGAATTAACAAGAAAGCATCTGTTTTTCTAGTCGCAAGTGTTTTAAGTTTTAGCTTTGCTACTGTAGCTAGTATTGTTAGTGCAACTACAGCACACCCTGCTCCAAGTCCCATTATTGATGTATGGGAATATGGTGTAAATGATAACTCTGGTTATTCGAATTACTTTGTTAGTTCTCCAGATAATATTGGTTCAAAATCTTCAGTAACGAATTTTTGGGGAACAGTTAAAGCTCAGGATAAACAAGATTATGGATGGGCATATTCAAGTGCTACAAAATCTTGGAGCGATGTTCGATTAAATGCATATTGGGATTATTATAGATTTTAAAAATAATTTATGAAAACAAGAGACCCAATTATAAAATAGGGTCTCTTGTAATATGGTAATTGCTTATGAAATTAAAATTATGTATCATTGGATTCTTCTTCTGTTTGATTGCTGCAATTGGTTGGGTCACTATTAGCGATACAGAAATGCCCATACCTTTACCAATTGATGGTGCTTTTTCTATTCAAGGAAAAAGCAATCTTTCAAATAACGAAATATACGAAATGGTTCGTGATTTATCAAAATCGGAAAAGGTTACCATTTACAAGCCCATCGTTCAGAGTTCGGGTCAGTTGAGGTATGTAAATTTTGATGATGTAAATAATGAACAATTAAAGTCAACACCAATAATAGGGATGTATTACACCCTTGGGAAAATGGATATAGATAGTTTGAAACCACTTACGATGACGGGGTTGCAAACAGTATATATGGCTTATCCTTGGTATATAGGAGGAATCTTACAATTTACTGGAACTTTAAGAATACTGTTAATGGGTTCAATTTACTTAACTTTATTAGTTATGTTATTTGTTGTTAGAACGAAGCAGATTAAAGAAGGAGTGATACGACGTTCTTTGGGATTGCCTGTATACGATCTAAGAAGAGATTATGGTATTTCTCTTATTTTTGAACTGATTATGATGGCTTTATTGATGATTTCTTACAGTTCTTTTTTGGGAAATGGTTTCTTCACCTATAGTTCTAAGTTATTTTTCTCTCTGATTTTAACGAATTTTATACTATTTCAAATCATTGATCTCATCACCTTTGTTTTATTTTGGTTGACGATTCAGGTTGAAAAGCCTATTGAAATTATTAAAAACAAGGCAAAAAATAAACTTATTTTTGTCGTATGGCTTGCCATTATTTCGATTATTATCCTTATCTCAGGAGTTTTTTTACAAGAAACAAAGAGTAGTCAATCCAGTATTAACATTCAGATACAGAATTTAGTACCATGGGACACAGTAAAAGACTGGAGAAGGATTGAGTTCCTTGGAATTGAAAGTAACTCTACTAAAAATGGAGAAGTTAATGATTCGGATGGTCAGTATCTACAGATAGCTGCTTCCTTAAAAAACTTAGATTATTTATATATAGATCGATCCTCAGCATATGTTCCAGATTTCATGAAAACTTCACATGTTATGGAAAATTTTTCTAAACAATTAGAAAATGACGGAATAACGAATCCAGAAATAAATAAAGAGTTGATTTATATCAATCAAACAGGTGCTAACCTACAAAATAAAGTGAATGGAACAAACTATCATCTTTTAGATAATAAGATAGCAACCATTTATATTCCTGAGAAATGGAAAGAAAATCAGAAATCTATTGAGAATACAGTTGTAGCAGAACAATTTATTGGAACAAACTATACAAAAGAAGAAATTGCAGTACAAATAATTCCTGATGGTGATAAAATTTTTTATTTCAATGAAGATGCTGATGATAATCATAAAATGAAAGAGCTTTTACCAATGGCAAGTGTAGCAGATAGCACAGATAACATTGTTGTTGTGTTAGATACGGACAAAATGATTGAAAACAACAAGTTTTCTTTGGCTAGTAATATAACAACTAAGTCTCTTTTTAGTCCTGAGGCGGTAAATAAAATAAATGAAATGGCTACCCAGTTGAATGTTTCAATGAATCCAGTAGATGTTTACCAAATTGTGAAATTAAAGATCCAGTCCTTAGAGCACCAAATTCTACTTTCACAAATTTTGCAGAAGATAATTTACAGTATTGTCTTTATACTCATTTATCAATATGTCCAACTTTATATTACCCTAAAACAGAATGAATATGTGAAGAAAATCATTTTAGGTCTGTCAAAAACATATATAGCAATTTCAAGTCTCAAGTATTTTATGATGACTATTACAATCGTTATCCTATTTACATTTCTTATGACAGGTCAAATAGAGTTGCTATATATTGGTCTTGCTTCTCTGCTCGTTTTGATGTTGTCAATAATCATGAGTTTTAGAAAATTATCTGAAAGCTACACTAAAATTTTAAAAGGAGATGAAACATGACAATTGACCTTTTGAACGTTTCAAAAAGTTTCGGCTCAAAAAAGATCTTTACAGACTTAAATTTAAAATTTGAATCTGGAAAAAGTTATGCATTGATTGGAGGTTCTGGCTCTGGTAAAAGTACCCTTCTTAATATTATAGGAAGATTAGAAAAAATTGACAGTGGGAATGTTTTAGTTGATAAACAAGATATTTGGAAGATAAAAGAAAGAACTTTTTTTAAAAATACTGTTGGATATGTATTTCAGAATTATTCTTTAATAGATAACAAAACAGTATATGATAATTTGAAACTTATCACTAAAGACAAAAAAACAATAACTGATGTACTTGAAAAAGTAGGACTGTCAAGTGACTATTTACATCAAAAAATATATGAATTGTCTGGAGGGCAGGCTCAACGTGTAGCTATTGCCAGAATGTTAATGAAACCACGTAAAATTATCTTAGCAGATGAGCCTACAGGAGCTTTAGATGGTGAGATTGGAAAAGAAATTATTCGTTTATTATTGAATGAAAGAGATGAAGATAAATATGTCATTATAGCGACGCATGATCCAGCTGTCTATAACGAAGTTGATGTGATCATTGATATGAAAGATATAGGGGATAATGTATGAAAAAGATAATTTATATTGCTTTGATCTTTGTAGCTGGAATGCTTGCCATTTTCTTCTTTGGAAAACAAATGATCACAAAAGAAAATACCAATAAACCAACACTGGAGTTAATAGTCTATACGCTTTCTTCTAGTGATACAGAAAAATGGAATAAAGTGAAACAAGTAGAAACGGAAGAAGCTACATATATCATAACTGTGAAAGAAGTAGCGTCTTCAGAAGAAGTATTTTCAAACATCATTGCAAATGGAGCTGCTGCGGGGTTCGGAGTTCGTGAAGAAGAAGTGAAGCAATTTAATAATAATTTAGGAGACACTATTGAGGACTCTAAGCGTAATAAACTCATTGGAATAGAATTTTTTACTTTTTCTAATGCTGACGAGGGATTTGTAGTAGCAAATTTTGACTACGGTAGTGAAGAGTTGAATTCTCAGAAAAAAGATATGAAAGAGTTATATAAAAAAATATATGAATCTTTTAAAGAAAAGAATAAATGATTGTGTTATAATCCTTATATTTTGTTATGGTTTGTTAATTGATTTTTGCATATCTTATTTCAACATACTATAAAATAAAACATAAGAAAACGAGTATCTCCAACTACGGCAATACTCGATTTTTGATATTTAGAAGTGTTTTTTGCTCTGCTTCTTTTATTTCGATTAACGCATAGTTACAAATTCTTCAGATGCAGTTGGGTGAATCGCCACAGTTGCATCAAAGTCTGCCTTGGTTGCTCCCATTTTGATAGCAACGGCAAATCCTTGGATCATTTCATCAACACCGTAGCCAATTCCATGAAGTCCGACAACTTTTTCTTCAGAACCAGCTGTGATCAATTTGAAACGTGTTTCTTGACGGTTGCAAGTGCAAGCAGAGTACATAGACGTAAAGCTTGATTTGTAAACCTTGATTTGATCTTGACCGTATTCTTTAATAGCTTGTTCTTCTGTCAAACCAACAGTTCCGATAGCAGGGTGTGAAAAGACAACAGTTGGAATAGTTGTGTAGTCCATTTTTGCAGTTGTTTTGCCGTTAAAGAGACGTTCAGATAAAGTACGTCCAGCCTTGATAGCAACTGGAGTCAGTTCCTTTTCACCTGTTACATCACCTAAAGCGTAGATTCCCTCAACAACAGTATTTTGGTATTCATCCACTTGGATAAAGCCACGTTCGTTCAAAGTTACTCCAGCTTTTTCAAGTTGCAAGCCCTTAACGTTTGGACGGCGGCCTGTAGCCCAGATAACTTGGCTAGCTGTGTGACTAGTACCATCTTCGAAATGAATGGTAATGCCTTCAGCAGTTTTTTCTAACTTAACAGGGACTTTGTGAGTGTGAAGTGGTAAGTTTGTTCTTTCCATTTCCTTGACCAGACCTTCAACGATGTAAGAATCAAAACCACGTAAAGGACGATCACGACGAACAAAGAGGTCTGTCTTGACACCAAAAGTGTGGAGTACGCCAGCCAATTCAACGGCGATATAACCAGCGCCTAGAATTGCAACTGACTCTGGCAATTCTTCCCAAGCAAATACATCATCAGAAGAGCCACCTAGTTCAGCACCAGGAATGTTTGGAATACTTGGATGGGCACCAGTAGCAATCACAATATGTTTAGCACGAATCAGTTCACCATTTACGCTAACAGTATGAGAATCTACAAATTCAGCATGACCTTTAATCAAGTCTACTCCGTTGCGTTTAAAACTGCCATCATAAGAAGAACGAGCGCGATCAATGTAGGCTTCACGATTGCGACGTAGGGTTGCAAAGTCAAAGTTAAGATCAGTAGTCTTAAAGCCGTAGTCTTCTCCAAATTGATGGAAAGTCTCAGCGATTTGCGCCCCGTACCACATGATTTTTTTAGGAACACAGCCGACATTGACGCAAGTTCCACCTAGTTTCTTTTCCTCAATAACGGCCGCTTTGGCTCCGTGTTCACCAGCACGGTTCATGGTAGCAATTCCTCCGCTACCTCCACCGATAGCAATGATATCGTATTCTCTCATTGAAAACTCCTTTGTACTCTTTTAAATAGTAGAGTGTCATTTTTTGATAGTCATATTCTATCTTTTTTTTTATCTGATTGCAAAAATCTGCTACGTTCAAAAAATTTAAAGAAAAGGCTTGCAAAAAAGAAAAATAAAGTGTATTATATAACTAGTACAACGATTGTAAAATAAATTCCGAACAATAATTAAATCCTGAAATGTCATTATTTCGTTCTGAAATGTTATTGTTTCAAATTGATAATTTTTGTATAATATTGTTAAGAACTTTAAATCAAAAAGGAGTTTCATTATGAAAAAGAATGGTAAAGCTAAAAAGTGGCAATTGTATGCAGCAATTGGTGCTGCAAGTGTAGTTGTATTGGGTGCTGGGGGCATTTTGCTCTTTAGACAACCTTCTCAGACTGCTGTAAAAGATGAGGCTACTCATCTTGTTGTTGCTAAGGAAGGAAGCGTGGCATCCTCTGTTTTATTATCAGGGACAGTAACAGCAAAAAATGAACAATATGTTTATTTTGATGCTAGTAAGGGAGATTTAGATGAAATCCTTGTTTCTGTGGGTGATAAAGTGAGTGAAGGGCAGGCTTTAGTCAAGTACAGTAGTTCAGAAGCCCAGGCGGCCTATGATTCAGCGAGTCGAGCAGTTGCTAAGGCAGATCGTCATATCAACGAACTCAACCAAGCGCGAAATGAAGCCGCTTCTGCTCCCCAGTTACCAGTACCAGCAGGAGGCGAAGGAGCTGCAGCGCAAACTCCAGCTCCAGTCTCAGGAAATTCCGTTTCATCTATTGATGCACAACTGGGTGATGCTCGTGATGCCCGTGCAGATGCAGCAGCGCAATTAAGCAAGGCTCAAAGTCAGTTGGATGCAATGACGGTTCTCAGTACCTTAGAGGGAACTGTGGTCGAAGTCAACCGTAATATTTCTAAATCTCCAACTGGAGCTAGCCAGGTGGTAGTTCATGTCGTTAGCAATGAAAACTTGCAAGTTAAGGGGGAACTATCTGAATATAACCTTGCCAACCTCTCTGTAGGACAAGAAGTAACCTTTACTTCTAAAGTTTACCAAGATAAGAGCTGGACCGGTAAGATTAGCTACATTTCTGACTACCCTAAAAACAATGGTGAAGCAGCAAGTGCAGCTACTGCCGCAGCAGGTGGTAATTCTGGTTCTAAATATCCATATACCATCGATGTTACAAGTGAAATCGGTGATTTGAAACAAGGATTTTCAGTAAGCGTTGAGGTCAAGAATAAGAGTAAAGCCATTTTGGTTCCTCTAACAAGTGTTGTGACTGAAAATGATAAGAACTATGTCTGGGTGCTTGACGAGCAGAAAAAGGCCAAGAAAGTGGAAGTTGGTTTGGGCAATGCTGATGCAGACAACCAAGAAATCACTTCAGGTCTGACAAATGGAGTCAAGGTCATCAGTAACCCAACGTCTTCTCTAGAGGAAGGAAAAGAGGTGAAGGCTGATGAAGCAACTAATTAGTCTAAAAAATATCTGCAGAAGCTACCGTAACGGTGACCAAGAACTGCAGGTTCTCAAAAACATCAACCTAGAAGTGAATGAGGGTGAATTTGTTGCCATCATGGGACCATCTGGTTCTGGTAAGTCTACTCTCATGAATACGATTGGGATGTTGGATACACCAAGCAGTGGAGAATATTATCTTGAAGGGCAAGAAGTAGCTGGACTGGGTGAAAAACAACTAGCCAAGGTCCGTAACCAACAAATCGGTTTTGTCTTTCAGCAGTTCTTTCTTCTATCCAAACTTAATGCTCTGCAAAATGTAGAATTGCCCTTGATTTACGCAGGAGTTTCGGCTTCAAAACGGCGCAAGTTAGCTGAGGAATATCTAGATAAGGTTGAATTGACAGAACGTAGTCATCATTTGCCTTCGGAATTATCTGGTGGTCAAAAGCAACGTGTGGCTATTGCGCGTGCCTTGGTAAACAATCCTTCTATTATCCTAGCAGACGAACCGACAGGAGCCTTGGATACCAAAACAGGGAATCAAATTATGCAACTATTGGTTGACTTGAACAAAGAAGGAAAAACCATTATCATGGTAACGCATGAGCCTGAAATCGCTGCTTATGCCAAACGTCAGATTGTCATTCGCGATGGAGTTATTTCATCTGATAGTGCTCAGTTAGAAAAGGAGGAAAACTAAGATGCAGAATCTGAAATTTGCCTTTTCATCTATTATGGCTCACAAGATGCGTTCTTTGCTTACCATGATTGGGATTATTATCGGTGTTTCATCAGTTGTTGTGATTATGGCTCTGGGTGATTCTATGTCTCGACAGCTCAATAAAAATATGACCAGATCTCAGAAAAATATCAGTGTCTTTTTCTCTTCTAAAAAAAGCAAAGATGGATCTTTTACTCAGAAACAATCAGCTTTTACTGTTTCTGGAAAAGAAGAGGAAGTTCATGTTGAACCACCAAAACCGCAAGAATCTTGGGTCAAGGAGGCAGCCAAACTCAAGGGAGTGGATAATTACTATGTAACCAACTCAACGAACGCCATTTTGACTTATAAAGATAAAAAGGTTGAAAATGCCAATTTGACAGGTGGAAACAGAACTTACATGGACGCTGTTAAGAATGAAATTCTTGCAGGACGTAGTCTGAGAGAACAAGATTTTAAAGAATTTGCAAGTGTCATTTTGCTTGATGAAGAATTATCCATTAGTCTATTTGGATCTCCTCAAGAGGCTATTAACAAGGTTGTAGAAGTTAATGGTTTTAGTTATCGAGTCATTGGTGTTTATACTAGCCCAGAATCTAAAAATTCAAAAATATATGGTCTTGGCGGCTTGCCTATTACCACAAATATCTCCCTTGCTGCGAATTTTAATGTAGATGAAATAGCTAATATTGTCTTTCGAGTGAATGATACAAGCTTGACTCAAACTCTGGGTCCAGAATTAGCACGAAAAATGACAGAGCTTGCTGGCTTGCAACAGGGAGAATATCAAGTGGCAGATGAGTCAGCTGCATTCGCAGAAATTCAACAATCGTTTAGTTTTATGACGACGATTATTAGTGCCATTGCAGGAATTTCTCTCTTTGTTGGAGGAACTGGTGTTATGAACATTATGCTGGTTTCTGTTACAGAGCGTACCCGTGAGATTGGTCTCCGTAAGGCTTTGGGTGCAACACGTGCCAATATTTTAATCCAGTTTTTGATTGAATCTATGATTTTGACCTTGTTAGGTGGCTTGATTGGCTTGACAATTGCAAGTGGTTTAACTGCCTTAGCAGGTTTGCTATTGCAAGGCTTGATTGCGGGTATAGAAGTTGGAGTATCAATTCCAGTTGCCCTATTTAGTCTCGCAGTTTCGGCTAGCGTGGGTATAGTTTTTGGAGTCTTGCCAGCCAACAAGGCATCGAAACTTGATCCAATCGAAGCCCTTCGTTATGAATAAAATCAACAAGATGGACACTCGTCCATCTTGTTTTTGTATGGATTTCCCTATCGAAAATCCTTAAAAATGTGATATAATGAAGTGTTAGAAAAACAGGTTTCATTTGCCTGGAAAGGAAAAATTATGTCTGAAAAGAATTTTTATATTACAACGCCGATTTACTATCCATCTGGAAAACTTCATATCGGATCTGCCTACACAACTATCGCATGTGATGTCCTAGCACGTTATAAACGCCTGATGGGCTACGATGTCTTTTACTTGACAGGTCTTGATGAGCATGGTCAGAAGATCCAGCAGAAAGCCGAAGAAGCTGGCATTACACCTCAAGCCTATGTTGACGGGATGGCAGTTGGAGTCAAAGAGCTCTGGCAATTACTCGATATCTCATACGATAAATTTATCCGTACAACGGATGATTACCATGAAAAAGTAGTGGCTCAAGTATTTGAGCGCTTGCTTGCTCAAGATGATATCTATTTGGGTGAATATTCTGGTTGGTACTCAGTATCAGATGAGGAATTCTTTACAGAAAGCCAGCTTGCGGAAGTTTTCCGTGATGAAGCTGGAAATGTGACTGGCGGTATTGCTCCATCAGGCCACGAAGTGGAATGGGTATCTGAAGAGTCTTATTTCCTTCGCCTCAGCAAATACCAAGACCGTTTGGTGGAATTTTTTAAGTCCCATCCTGAATTTATCACTCCAGATGGTCGTCTGAATGAAATGCTTCGCAACTTCATCGAACCTGGTTTGGAAGATTTGGCGGTTTCTCGTACAACCTTTACATGGGGTGTGCCGGTACCATCAAATCCTAAACACGTTGTATACGTTTGGATTGATGCTCTTCTTAACTATGCGACAGCTCTTGGCTACGGTCAAGATGAACATGGTAACTTTGACAAGTTCTGGAATGGTACAGTCTTCCACATGGTAGGAAAAGACATCCTTCGATTCCACTCAATCTACTGGCCAATCCTTCTTATGATGCTAGATATCAAATTGCCAGATCGTTTGATTGCTCATGGTTGGTTTGTCATGAAAGACGGCAAAATGTCTAAGTCTAAAGGAAATGTCGTTTACCCTGAGATGTTGGTAGAGCGTTATGGACTAGATCCACTTCGTTACTACCTCATGCGTAGCCTTCCAGTTGGTTCAGACGGAACCTTTACTCCTGAAGACTATGTAGGCCGTATCAACTACGAATTGGCCAATGACCTTGGAAACCTCCTCAACCGTACGGTTTCTATGATTAACAAGTACTTTGATGGACAAATTCCAGCCTATGTAGAAGGTGTAACAGAGTTTGACCATGCTCTTGCTGACGTTGCAAAACAATCAATCGCTGACTACCATACACACATGGATGCAGTTGACTATCCACGTGCCCTTGAAGCAGTCTGGACTCTGATTTCTCGTACCAATAAATACATCGACGAGACAGCTCCGTGGGTCTTGGCAAAAGATGAAGCACTCCGCGATCAATTAGCAAGTGTTATGAGCCACTTGGCAGCCAGCCTTCGTGTCGTCGCTCACTTGATTGAACCATTTATGATGGAGACCAGTCGTGCAGTCTTGACTCAACTTGGTCTAGCAGAAGTTTCTAGCCTTGAAAATTTGAGCTTGGCTGACTTCCCAGCAGGTGTAACAGTAGTTGCTAAGGGAACTCCGATCTTCCCACGTTTGGATATGGAAGAAGAAATCGCCTATATCAAGGAACAGATGGAAGGCAACAAGCCAGCTGTCGAAAAAGAATGGAATCCAGACGAAGTTGAACTCAAACTCAACAAAGAAGAAATCAAGTTTGAAGACTTTGACAAGGTTGAAATTCGTGTTGCAGAAGTCAAAGAAGTTTCAAAAGTTGAAGGCTCTGACAAGTTGCTTCAATTCCGATTGGATGCTGGTGATGGAGAAGATCGTCAAATCCTCTCAGGGATTGCAAAATACTATCCAAATGAACAAGAATTGGTCGGCAAGAAAGTTCAAATCGTTGCCAATCTCAAACCACGTAAAATGATGAAAAAATATGTCAGCCAAGGTATGATCCTATCAGCTGAACATGATGGACAATTAACCCTTCTTACAGTTGATCCAGCTGTGCCAAACGGAAGTGTGATTGGGTAAAAATAGACAGGACTAGTTCATGCTAGTTCTGTTTTTTTCTTTAACTAATATGCTTTACAAACTAGTGTGAAAGTGGTATATTATAGGTGAAGTTGCTAGTAGGTATTACAAAATAGATTAGAAGGGAGAAGGGATGAAAGAAACTCAGCTATTAAAAGGTGTTCTTGAAGGTTGTGTCTTGGATATGATTGGTCAAAAAGAGCGGTATGGTTATGAGTTGGTTCAGACTCTACGAGAGGCTGGATTTGATACTATCGTTCCAGGAACTATTTATCCTTTGTTGCAAAAGTTAGAAAAAAATCAATGGATAAGAGGCGACATGCGTCCGTCGCCAGATGGTCCAGATCGGAAGTATTTTTCGTTAACTAAAGAAGGAGAAGAGCGAGTCTCAGTCTTTTGGCAACAATGGGACGATTTGAGTCAAAAAGTAGAAGGGATTAAGAATGGGGGTTAAACCATGAAGAAAATGAAGTATTATGAAGAAACAAGCGCTTTGCTGCATGAGTTTTCTGAGGAGAATCAGCAGTATTTTGAGGAACTGTGGGATAGTTTTAATCTTGCTGGATTTCTCTATGATGAAGACTATCTCAGAGAGCAGATTTATTTGATGATGTTAGATTTTTCAGAAGCAGAACGAGATGGCATGAGTGCAGAGGAGTATTTAGGTAAGAATCCTAAAAAAATAATGAAAGAGATTCTCAAGGAAGCACCCCGCAGTTCTATCAAGGAATCCCTTTTGACACCAATTTTTGTCCTAGCGATATTACGTTACTATCATCTACTGGGTGATTTTTCTAAAGGTCCTCTCTTAACAGTCAATTTGCTTACTTTTTTAGGGCAACTTCTTCTTTTTCTGATTGGATTTGGCCTTGTGGCCACAATCTTACGTTGGGGCTTAGTCCAAGATTCTCCTAAAATGAAAATTGGCACCTATATTGTCGTTGGGATTCTTGTCCTTCTAGTTGTTCTGGGATATGTAGGAATAGGAAGTTTTGTACAAGAAGGAGCATTTTATCTTCCTGCTCCCTGGGATAGTTTGTCTGTTTTTACGATTTCTCTAGTCATCAGTATTTGGAATTGGAAAGAAGCGGTCTTTCGTCCCTTTGTCAGTATGATTGTTGCCCATCTTGTGGTAGGGTCTCTGCTCCGTTATTATGCGTGGATGGGCATTTCAAATGTTTTCCTTACAAAATTCATTCCTTTAGCTGTTCTTTTTATTGGCATTTTTCTCTTGTTCCGTGGGTTTAAGAAGATAAAATGGAGTGAAATATAGTCAAAAAGCCGTTGCAAAGCGGTTTTTTGTTATAATGAAGGGAAGAATGTTAGAAATTAAAGGAGAAAAATTTGATGAGATACATAACTCTTGGTCAAGATGACAAAGAATTATCAGAAATTGTTCTCGGAATGATGAGAATAAAAGATAAGTCTGTAAAAGAAGTTGAAGAGCTTGTAGAAACAGCACTGTCTGTTGGAATCAATGCTTTCGACTTGGCTGATATATATGGTCGTGGTCGTTGTGAAGAACTGTTAGGTCTTGTCCTAAAAAATCGTCCAGATTTAAGAGAAAAGATGTGGATTCAGTCCAAATGTGGCATTCGCATAGAAGAATTTACCTATTTTGATTTTTCTAAGGACTATATTATAAAATCAGTAGACGGTATTTTGCAAAGATTGAATATTGATCATCTGGACAGCTTGCTTCTTCATCGACCAGATGCTTTGATGGAATCTGACCAAGTAGCAGAAGCCTTTGATCTCCTTTATAAACAAGGTAAGGTTCGAAATTTTGGAGTTTCTAATCAAAATCCCATGATGATGGAGTTGCTTAAAAAAGATGTCAAGCAGCCGTTAGCTGTTAATCAGCTACAATTGAGTGCGGCTTTTACTCCAGGATTCGAATCAGGTTTTCATGTTAATATGGAAGATAGTCAAGCAGCTATGCGAGATGGCAGCATTTTTGAATATTGCAAATTACACGATGTGGTCATTCAAGCATGGTCTGTCTTACAATTCGGGTATTTTAGAGGGAATTTTGTTGGCAATGAGAAATTTCAAGCTTTAAATCAAGTACTTGAGCGTTT
This sequence comes from Streptococcus mitis, assembly GCF_047464945.1. Taxonomy (GTDB): domain Bacteria; phylum Bacillota; class Bacilli; order Lactobacillales; family Streptococcaceae; genus Streptococcus; species Streptococcus mitis_EA. The sequence continues at coordinate 40,858 of NZ_JASHAX010000001.1, forward strand.
AGCTATTAAATATGGAGTAACTTCTTCAACTATTGCCATTTCTTGGATATTACGCTACCCAGCCAAAATGCAGGCAGTGGTAGGAACAACCAATCCTAAGCATTTAATAGAGGCAAGCCAAGCAAGTAAAGTCAACCTGACTCGAAAAGAATGGTATGAAATTTACATCGCTGCAGGGAATGATTTACCTTAGGCAAAAATGCATTTAAAAAAATTACAGTCAAAAAAACGTTGCAAAACGTTTTTTGTTATGTGACCATTTGTCTGTCTTGATTCGTTAGGTACGGTTCATTAACGGGTGAGTGTTTATGATTTAACTATTCTGATTTACGTACTAGTAGGGAAGCAGTATCCCATAATTGACGGCACGCTAGTAGGTACTATAAAATGGACTAGAGTACATTTTTGATTGGGTATGAAACATCATAGAGAATAAAAATAGGTTAGGATTTTTTCTCCTAACCTATTTTTACATGTAATAAACAATGGCAATGTATTGGAGGGCAGATGCGGCTAGGATAAAGAGATGCCAAATCATGTGGAAATAATGTTTTTTCTTGGCGTAAAATCCAGCCCCAACTGTATAACAGAGTCCGCCAGTTACCATGAGACTCCAAAAGATTGGAGTTGTTTGACTGATAATGGCAGGAATGATAGCCAGAACCAACCAGCCCATAATCAGGTAAAGAGCAAGGCTAAATTTCTCATTGACTTTTTTAGAAAAGATTTTATAGAGAATACCAAAGATAGTCGTTCCCCATTGGATGGCAATAATCAGATAGCCAAACCAGTTATTCATTAAGGTTAAGACGACTGGTGTATAAGAGCCTGCGATAGCCACATAAATCATAGAATGGTCGATGATTCTCAAGACATATTTATGGGTCGAACCATAGGCCATAGAGTGATAAATGGTGGATGATAAAAACATGAGAAAGAGACTAATAACGAAAATGGAAACGCCGATAGAGGATAAAAATCCGTGTGTCTCATAACTATAGGTGGATGAAATAGGCAGTAAGATGAGCATGATGATTGCACCCACAGCATGGGTCACACTATTAGCAATCTCCTCTCCAAAACTGAGTTGTTTGCTGAGTTTAAGACTAGTGTTCATTGGATTGCCTCCTCTTGAGTATGATCGATTAAGTCTAGAGTTTGATGATAGAGTTTAACGGTTTGGCAGCTGGTTTGGATAATAGGGTTATCTGGATCAATTCCTTGGTTCATGTAGTCCACAAAAGCGTCGTAGAGTTGGTCTGAACTTGCTTGACTTTGTAGAGTATTAAGTGTCTGAGCTATTTCTTGAATAGAAAATACAGACTTGAGGGTTGTGATAGCAATCAAACGGGCAATCTGTTGGCGTTGGTATTTTTTCTTGTCAGGCTTTGTCAGATAACCATGTTTGACATAGTTATTGACCATGGATGCTGTCAGGCCCTTGTCTTTATCAGGAGAAATAGGGGCACAGACCTGATTGACATAGAGTAAAACCTGGTCCAGATAGAGGTCAATGTTTGGAATTTCTGCCCATTTTGGGTAGGAAAAGGTAGTTTTCATTTCCAACTCCTTTTTATCTAGTTTTAATAACTAGATTATAAAATAACAAAAACAGAAAGTCAAGTTTTAACTGCTTGTAGAAAGACTTAAATTATGCTATGATGGGAGAAACTAGTCAGAAATGAGGAGAAAAGATGGAGATTCGTTTAGCTTTTCCAAATGAAGTAGATGCCATCATGCAGGTGATGGAAGATGCTAAAAAATGTTTAGCAGATGCTGGTAGTGACCAGTGGCAAAATGGTTATCCAAATGCTGATATTATTATTGAAGATATTATCTCAGGTCAAGCCTACGTAGCCTTGGAAGAGGGAGAACTACTAGCTTATGCAGCTGTGACCAAGAGTCCAGAGGCAGCTTATGAAGCCATTTATGAAGGAAAATGGCAAGCTGGAGAGTCAGAGTACCTAGTCTTTCACCGTATTGCTGTGGCAGCAGATGTCCAGGGACAGGGGGTTGCTCAGACTTTCCTAGAAGGCTTGATTGAAGGTTTTGACTATCTAGATTTTCGCTCAGATACGCATGTTGCAAACAAGGCCATGCAGCATATCTTTGAAAAACTCGGTTTTAAACAGGTTGGTAAGGTTCCAGTTGATGGCGAACGTTTGGCCTATCAAAAATTGAAGAAATAATGCAAAAGAAGTACGTAAAAAAGCTCTACTTTTCGCCAATAGGAACCTTGTCTTTGGTTGCCGACGAGCAATATCTGTATGGCATTTGGGTTCAGGAGCAGAAGCATTTTGAGAGGGGGATAGGAGATGAAACAATAGAAGAAGTTGTTAGTCACCCCATTTTAGCCCCAGTTATTACTTGCTTAGATGCTTACTTTAAAGGCAAGTCTCGGGATTTATCCGAATTGCCCTTGGCTCCAATCGGAACGGATTTTGAAAAGAGAGTTTGGTCCTATTTACAGGGAATTCCTTATGGTCAGACAGTGACCTATGGACAAATAGCACAAGATTTGCAAGTGGCTTCTGCTCAAGCAATTGGTGGAGCAGTGGGGCGGAATCCTTGGTCTATCCTAGTACCTTGTCATCGTGTGCTGGGAGCTGGCAAGCGTCTGACTGGTTATGCCGCAGGAGTGGAAAAGAAAGCTTGGCTCTTGGAGCATGAAGGCGCAGATTTTAAAGATATAAAATAGAAAGTGAAAGATATGTTAGAATTTATCGAATATCCAAAATGTTCAACTTGTAAAAAAGCAAAACAAGAATTAAACCAACTCGGTGTGGACTATAAAGCCGTTCATATCGTCGAAGAAACACCTAGCCAAGAAGTCATTTTAAACTGGCTAGAAACCTCAGGTTTCGAGTTGAAGCAATTTTTTAACACCAGTGGAATCAAATACCGTGAATTGGGGCTGAAAGATAAGGTAGGAAGCCTGTCAAACCAAGAAGCGGCTGAGTTGCTAGCAAGTGACGGTATGTTGTTAAAACGACCCATTTTAGTAGAAAATGGAACTGTTAAGCAAATCGGTTATCGAAAAGCTTATGAAGAATTGGGATTGAAATAGTTTTTATCTATCTCTTTGATAGATAAAATATATAACCTCCCTGTTTCAAAGTATGATAAACTAGTAGGTAGACAAAGTCTGTATCTGACCGTAGCAAATAATTTCATTGACGGCAGAAGTATGGTAGAATGAATCATTATCAGGAGAGGATGTTTTTATGAATGTTACAACGATTTTAGCATCAGATTGGTACCAAAACTTGATGCAATTGATTCCGGATGGCAAGCTGTTTAGCCTACGTTCGGTCTTTGATGGAATTCCAAGAATTGTCCAACAACTTCCAACAACGATTATGTTGACCATTGGTGGTGCTCTTTTTGGCTTGGTTTTGGCGCTTCTTTTTGCCATTGTGAAAATCAATCGTGTCAAAATTTTATATCCCTTGCAGGCCTTCTTTGTTAGTTTCTTAAAAGGGACACCGATTTTAGTGCAACTCATGTTGACCTACTACGGAATTCCTTTGGCTTTGAAAGCCCTCAATCAGCAATGGGGTACTGGTCTCAATATCAATGCGATTCCAGCTGCTGTTTTTGCGATTGTAGCCTTTGCTTTTAATGAGGCAGCTTATGCTAGTGAAACCATTCGTGCAGCCATTCTCTCAGTCAATCCTGGTGAGATTGAGGCGGCACGCAGTCTGGGGATGACCCGAGCACAAGTTTATCGTCGCGTGATTATTCCAAATGCAGCAGTTGTGGCGACTCCAACCTTAATCAATTCCCTAATCGGTTTGACCAAGGGAACTTCCCTAGCCTTTAGTGCGGGTGTTGTGGAAGTCTTTGCCCAAGCTCAGATTTTGGGTGGTGCCGATTATCGTTACTTTGAACGCTTTATCTCCGTTGCCCTTGTTTATTGGGTAGTCAATATTGGAATTGAAAGCCTCGGTCGTTTCATCGAGAGAAAAATGGCTATTTCTGCACCTGATACAGTGCAGACAGATGTGAAAGGAGACCTTCGTTAATGATTAAGATTTCGAATTTAAGCAAATCCTTTTCAGGACAGACTGTCTTGGATCATCTGGACTTGGATATTCAAAAAGGGGAAGTTGTAGCCTTGATTGGTTCTTCAGGAGCTGGAAAATCAACCTTCCTTCGCAGTCTCAATTATCTTGAAACACCTGACAGTGGCTCTATTCAGATTGATGATTTCTCAGTTGATTTTTCTAAAATCACTCAAGAAGAAATCCTTGCCCTTCGTCGTAAGCTGTCTATGGTTTTCCAACAGTTTAATTTGTTTGAACGCCGTACAGCACTTGATAATGTGAAAGAAGGCTTGGTTGTTGTCAAGAAATTGTCTGATCAAGAAGCGACTAAAATTGCCAAGGAAGAGTTGGCTAAGGTTGGGCTTTCTGACCGCGAAAACCATTATCCTCGCCATTTATCAGGTGGACAAAAGCAACGGGTTGCCTTGGCGCGTGCGCTTGCTATGAAACCAGATGTTTTGCTTTTAGATGAACCAACTTCAGCCCTTGACCCAGAATTGGTCGGTGAAGTAGAAAAGTCTATTGCAGATGCTGCTAAGTCAGGACAGACTATGATTTTAGTCAGTCACGATATGTCCTTTGTAGCCCAAGTTGCTGATAAGATTCTCTTCTTAGATAAGGGGAAAATCATCGAGTCTGGAACACCTGATGAGATTATCCACCATCCTAAAGAAGAGCGGACAAAAGAATTCTTCGCTAGTTACAAACGGACTTATATTTGATATAATAGATAAAGAAAAACTCAGTTAGCTGGACTAGCTGAGTTTACTCTTTAAAAAAGATAGAAATGAGAGAAATCATGCTACTGCAACTATTTTCTTTATATTTCGAGAGTTTGATCTTGACCACCATCCTCGTCCTGATTTTTTTAGGGATTTGGATTGGACTGAGAGCCATGTCGGGAGTTGATAAGACAGCCAAGGCTCGCCAAGCCCATCTCTATGATATGATTATGATTGGGGTCTTGGTTGTTCCAGTATTATCCTTTGCGGTTATGAGTTTAATTCTTGTTTTCAAGGCATAATCCTTGCTTGATTGACAAGAAAGAGTTAGAATAAAGATAGTTACAACAAGAAAGAAGGAATCTATATGTACGATACTATTATTATCGGTGCTGGACCTGCAGGTATGACTGCAGCCTTGTATGCTGCTCGAAGCAATTTGAAAGTAGCCTTGATTGAAGGTGGTCTGCCAGGTGGTCAGATGAATAATACCTCTGATATTGAAAATTACCCTGGATACGCTAATATTAGTGGGCCAGAATTGGCTGAAAAGATGTTTGAACCACTTGAAAATCTTGGTGTTGAGCACATTTATGGTTATGTTGAAAATGTAGAAGATCATGGTGATTTTAAGAAAGTGATTACTGGTGACCAAACATATGAAACGCGTACAGTTATCGTAGCAACTGGTTCTAAACACCGTCCTTTGGGAGTGCCTGGAGAAGAAGAACTGAACAGTCGAGGTGTTTCTTACTGTGCCGTGTGTGATGGTGCTTTCTTCCGTGACCAAGATTTGCTGGTAGTTGGTGGTGGAGATTCGGCTGTTGAAGAAGCCCTCTTCTTGACTCGTTTTGCTAAGACTGTTACCATTGTTCACCGTCGTGACCAACTTCGTGCTCAAAAGGTTTTACAAGATCGTGCCTTTGCGAATGAGAAAGTCAACTTTATCTGGGATTCTGTAGTGAAGGAAATCAAGGGTGAAAACAGAGTAGAATCTGTCGTATTTGAAAATGTGAAAACAGGTCAAGTGACAGAGCAAGCCTTTGGTGGTGTCTTTATCTATGTTGGATTGGACCCTCTTAGCGATTTTGTTAAAGAATTGAATATCCAAGATCAGGCTGGATGGATTGTGACAGACAACCACATGAAAACTGCAGTTGATGGTATCTTTGCAGTTGGAGATGTTCGCTTGAAAGACCTTCGCCAAGTAACAACAGCAGTTGGAGATGGAGCTATCGCTGGTCAAGAAGCTTACAAGTTTATCACCGAACATAGTTAATTATAAAAACGCATAGTATCAGATTTACAAAAAATTTGACACTATGCGTTTTATTGTGGGGAAAAATGAATTTCATTTTCTACTGAAATTGAGTTTTGCCAGCCTCTTATATTTTTAGAAAAATCCTTTAATCTTGCTAACGAGGCCATCTAGACCTTCTGAACCGGAAATCAACTGCTGAGCTTGAGAGAAGTATTCTCCAAGTTGTTCTTGATTTTCTGCAACGAATGTTTTAGCAACTTCGAAATCTTTTGTTTCGATTAATTCTTTTACTTGATTAAACAAATCTAATGGGTTCATCTTATTTCTCCTTTTCTGTACTAATTATTTAACCAGCTTTATGATAAAAAATCAACTGTTGCTGCTTTTGGCTAGGACCTGTTTTTATCTACAAGTTCTCATAACTAAGATTCTAACTACCAAAACAAGGTGAACATAAAAATGTTCGGGTTTTTCTAGTGTATCCATGAAATAAAAACGGATACATGGTATAATAGAAATAGCTCTTTAATGGAGGTGTTTGAGTGGAAAATCTGAAGAAAATGGCAGGTATCAAGGCTGCTGAGTTTGTCAAGGATGGCATGGTAGTCGGACTTGGAACGGGGTCTACTGCCTATTATTTCGTAGAAGAAATTGGTCGTCGTATCAAGGAAGAAGGGTTGCAGATTACAGCTGTAACGACTTCTAGTGTGACTAGTAAACAGGCTGAAGGTCTTAATATCCCGCTCAAGTCTATTGACCAAGTAGATGTTGTCGATGTGACGGTTGATGGAGCGGATGAAGTGGATAGTCAGTTTAATGGAATCAAAGGCGGTGGTGGTGCCCTTCTCATGGAAAAGGTGGTCGCAACGCCCTCAAAAGAATATATTTGGGTAGTGGATGAAAGCAAGCTGGTCGAGAAACTGGGTGCTTTTAAATTGCCAGTAGAAGTGGTTCAGTATGGTGCAGAACAGGTCTTTCGTCGTTTTGAACGAGCTGGCTACAAACCAAGTTTCCGTGAAAAAGATGGCCAACGTTTTGTGACCGATATGCAGAACTTTATCATTGACCTTGCCTTGGATGTCATTGAAGATCCAATTACTTTCGGACAAGAATTGGACCATGTCGTTGGCGTCGTGGAGCACGGCTTATTCAACCAAATGGTGGATAAGGTCATCGTTGCTGGACGAGACGGGGTTCAGATTTTAACTTCAACAAAAGCAAGATAACTAAAATAATAAGGAGATACACTATGTCAAAATTTAATCGTATTCACTTGGTGGTACTAGATTCTGTAGGAATCGGTGCTGCACCAGATGCCAATAACTTTGTCAATGCAGGGGTTCCAGATGGAGCTTCTGACACACTGGGACACATTTCTAAAACCGTTGGTTTGAATGTGCCAAACATGGCTAAAATCGGTCTTGGAAATATTCCTCGCGAAACTCCTCTTAAGACTGTACCAGCTGAAAGCAATCCAACAGGTTATGCAACAAAATTGGAAGAAGTATCTCTTGGTAAGGATACTATGACTGGGCACTGGGAAATCATGGGCCTCAACATTACTGAGCCTTTCGATACTTTCTGGAACGGATTCCCAGAAGAAATCTTGACAAAAATCGAAGAATTTTCAGGACGTAAGGTCATTCGTGAAGCCAACAAACCTTACTCAGGTACAGCTGTTATCGATGATTTTGGACCACGTCAAATGGAAACTGGAGAGTTGATTATCTATACTTCAGCTGATCCTGTTTTGCAAATTGCTGCCCACGAAGACATTATTCCTTTGGACGAATTGTATCGTATCTGTGAATACGCTCGTTCGATCACCCTTGAGCGCCCTGCCCTTCTAGGTCGTATCATTGCTCGCCCTTATGTAGGTGAACCAGGTAACTTCACTCGTACAGCCAACCGTCGTGACTTAGCCGTTTCTCCATTTGCACCAACTGTTTTGGATAAATTGAATGAAGCAGGTATCGATACTTACGCTGTTGGTAAAATCAACGATATCTTTAACGGTGCTGGTATCAACCATGACATGGGCCACAACAAGTCAAACAGCCATGGAATTGATACACTATTGAAGACCATGGGCCTTGCTGAGTTTGAAAAAGGATTCTCCTTCACAAACTTAGTTGACTTTGATGCTCTTTACGGCCACCGTCGTAATGCTCACGGTTATCGTGATTGCTTGCACGAGTTTGATGAACGCTTGCCTGAAATTATCGCAGCCATGAGAGAGAATGATCTTCTTTTGATTACTGCGGACCATGGAAATGACCCAACCTATGCTGGAACTGACCACACTCGTGAATATATTCCATTGTTGGCCTACAGCCCTGCCTTTAAAGGCAATGGTGTCATTCCAGTTGGACATTTTGCAGACATCTCAGCGACAGTTGCGGATAACTTTGGTGTTGAAACTGCCATGATTGGGGAAAGTTTCTTAGATAAATTGGTGTAAGATGACGCGCTATGCTTTACTGGTTAGGGGCATTAATGTCGGTGGGAAGAATAAGGTTGTCATGGCGCAACTTCGTCAAGAACTGACAGAGTTGGGACTGGGAAAGGTTGAAACCTACATCAACAGTGGCAATATTTTCTTTACTTCGACAGATCCCAAAGCCCAATTGGTTGAAAAGTTAGAGTCTTTCTTTGAAATCCATTATCCATTTATTCAGAGCTTTTCTTTGCTGAGTCAGGAAGATTATGAAGAAGAGCTGAAGAATCTGCCAGATTGGTGGACCAAAGACCTAGCTCGAAAGGATGTCCTCTTCTACACGGAGAGCTTGGATGTGGATCAAGTGATCGAGAAAGTGAACGGTTTGGAACTGGAAGATGAAGTTGTTCATTTTGGAAGACTTGGGATTTTCTGGGGGAAATTCTCTGAGGAATCCTACTATGCAACTGCCTATCACAAGTACTTGCTCAAGATGCCTTTTTATCGCAACATCACCATTCGCAATGCAAAAACCTTTGACAAAATCGGTCAAATGCTAAAAACTAATAAAGGAGACACACAATGACATTTTTAGATAAGATCAATGAAACAGCTGCCTTCCTGAAAGACAAGGGAATCCAAGCTCCCGAGTTTGGTTTAATCCTTGGATCAGGTCTGGGAGAACTTGCAGAAGAAATCGAAAATCCTGTTGTAGTAGACTATGCTGAGATTCCAAACTGGGGCCGTTCGACAGTAGTCGGTCACGCTGGTAAATTGGTATATGGTGACCTTGCAGGTCGCAAGGTCTTGGCTCTTCAAGGTCGTTTCCATTTCTATGAAGGAAATCCTCTTGAAGTCGTGACTTTCCCAGTTCGTGTGATGAAAGTTCTCGGATGTGAAGGTGTCATTGTAACCAATGCTGCAGGAGGTATTGGTTATGGTCCTGGTACTTTGATGGCTATCTCAGACCATATCAACATGACAGGTCAAAACCCATTGATGGGTGAAAACTTGGATGACTTTGGTCCTCGTTTCCCAGATATGTCTAAGGCCTACACACCAGAATACCGTGCTACTGCCCATGAAGTGGCTAAAAAACTTAGTATCAAGCTTGATGAAGGTGTCTATATCGGCGTTACTGGTCCGACTTATGAAACCCCAGCAGAAATTCGTGCCTATAAGACATTGGGAGCAGATGCCGTTGGTATGTCCACTGTTCCTGAAGTTATTGTGGCAGCCCACTCTGGCTTGAAAGTTCTCGGTATTTCATGTATTACTAACTTTGCAGCTGGTTTCCAAGAAGAACTCAACCACGAAGAAGTTGTGGAAGTAACAGAACGTGTTAAAGGTGACTTCAAAGGCTTGCTGAAAGCAATTCTTGCTGAATTGTAAAAAAATTGGTGATGGCATTAGATTAAAAATGAAAGTTTCAGTTCTCATCACATTTAGTAGAGAAGATTGGGTTTGTTGTGATTAAAAGATGAACAAAAATCCAATCAACTACTATATCTTTAGTAAAAATTTATCACATGCTTATTTATCAATTATTGGTAAATAGGGGAAAATAAAAGAAAGTTAGAAAAGAATGAAAATCGGTCAACGAATGATGCGTTTTGGCATAAAAAAATTAAGTATCGGAGTTGTATCTGTTGCAGTTGGTTTTGCTTTTTTAGCACCGACAGGAATTTCTGCCAATGAAGGAAGTCCAGTTGTGAAAAATGAGACTCCTGCAGTAGTAAATGCAACGGATGGTACGACAAAACTAGAAAATACTGATAAAAAACAGGCAACACCTCTTATAGAGGAAAGAGTGGCAGTTATCCAACCAGCTCCAGAAACAAAAGAAGTCCTTAAAAATCAGAAGGAAGAAGAAAAGCTGGAATCCCATAAAACAGAGCCTGCTCTAGTTCCTGAAGAAGTGAATAAAGAGGAAAATGTAAAGGATGAGTCTACAACTTCTCGTCCTGTGACAGCAGAAGATCTTTTGAAAATTTCAAAAGGAGAACTGCACTCCGAAAATGATTTACTTGACAATTCTCTTTATGGTGAAAAAGTCCTTGATTTAGAAGGTGATGACGATCAGGATGGTATCAAAAATAAGGATGAGCTTTATGTTTATCGTAAAGATGGTAAGGACTATTTAGGATATAACAGTCATCCATTACTGGCAGACAGTGATGGGGATGGATTAGCAGATGGGGAAGATGATAATAAGAAACAATGGTATGTTACAGATCGAGATGCTCTTCTCTTTATGGAGTTATCCTATCGTGATGATGACTATATCGAAAAAATTCTAGATCATAAGAATCCATTTCCGAGTCTCTACTTGAATCGTCAAGAATATAAGATGATGCACAATGAGTTAGCTCCGTTTTGGAAGATGAAAAAAGCTTACCATACAGCTAGTGGTTTGGATGCTTATCTATTTGAAACTAAGAGTGATCTTCCTTATTTAAAAGACAATACTGTTCAAATGTTGGCTATACGTGGGACAAGACTGAATGATGCCAAAGATTTGAGAACGGACTTGACCTTGCTAGGAGGTAATAAACCTGCACAAGCGGATGATATCCGTAATGTTGTAAAAGAATTGGCGCAGGATTCCAGCATTACAAATCTGTATATGACAGGTCATTCGCTAGGAGGCTATCTAGCTCAAATAGCAGCAGTTGAAGCTTATCAGAAATATCCTACTTTTTATAATAATGTTTTGAAAAAAGTGACAACATTTAATGCACCTAAGGTCATTACTTCAAGAACAATCTGGAATGCCAAAAATGGTTTCTGGGATGTAGGACTAGAAAGTCGGAAGCTTGCTGTAAATGGAAAAATTAAACATTATGTAGTGGATAACGACAATGTGGTCACATCTGTGCTACAAAATGATAGTGATGTGGTGACATCTACAGGAAGCGCCAATGTTAAACACCGTTCGCGTGGCTATTTTGAAAGTCGCATGAATGATATTCCAAACTTTAATATTGGAAAACGAACAACATTGGATAAGCAGGGTTACCGTGATCCAAAACTGGAAAAAATTTCTTTCTTTAAGAAACAACAAGTCCCTCTGTCATCTAGTCAACCAAGCGCTGAACCTCTTGAAAATATAGCTCTAGGGAAACGGGTTACCCAAAGTTCGACAGCTTTTGGAGGTGACGCTAGAAGGGCTGTAGATGGAAAAGTTGATGGGAATTATGCTCATCATTCTGTAACGCATACAGAGTTTCAATCTAAGCCTTGGTGGCAAGTCGATTTAGACAAGGAAGAAACAATTCGTCAAATCAATATTTATAATCGAACAGATACTGCTCAGGATAGGCTTACCAATTTTAATGTGATTCTTTTAGATAGTTCTGGGAAAGAAATTGAAAGAAAGCGCATTGCATCTCTGAAAGATATCTCTGCACAAATTGCAATTGACTATAAAAAAGCTCGTTTTGTCCGTATTGAGTTAGATGGTTACAATGCTCTCAGTCTCGCAGAAGTTCAAGTTTTGCGTGCTGAGAATATCGCATGGAAAAAGCAAGCACGCCAAAGTTCTACCGAGTTTGGAGGAGATGCTAGTCGTGCCTTGGATGGAAATACCAATAGTAGCTACAGCCAGCAATCAATTACTCATACAAAATTTGAAAATCAGCCTTGGTGGGAAGTTGATTTAGGTCGTACAGAACAGGTAGGACTTGTCCGCCTTTATAATCGTGGAGATGGCGAACTTTCCAAACGTTTGGCAGATTTTGATGTGATTTTATATGATGAAAAAGGAACAGAAGTTACTAGAAAATATGTTTCTCGTTTAGAAGGAAATCGTCTAGATCTTCAGTTGGATGGCAAGTTGGGTCGCCGTGTCCGTATTCAATTGCGTCAGAAAAATCAAGCTCTCAGTCTAGCAGAAGTAGAAGTGTTTCGATTTATGGCTAAGAATGCTGTGACAACACCAACTTCTAAGCCAGTACAAGTGTTAAATTACACTCCTGTAAAAGATAAAACCCTAACTATTCAGCATAGTGGAGCTTACATTGCACGCTATTCTATAACTTGGGAAGAAGTTACAGTAGATAAAAATGGTCATTCAGTTGTTCGCAGTCATTCTTGGGAAGGAAATGGACGTAACCAGATTGCAGGTTTTGTACTCAACCTTCCAATTAAAGAAAATATGAGAAATCTTCGAATTAAGATCGAAAAGAGAACAGGTCTTATCTGGAATAGATGGCAAACAATCTATGATAACAGACCTCTTCTCGCCCAACCACATCGGAAAATCACTCATTGGGGTACGACATTGAATTCCAAGGTGAGTGACGATGATGTCTTGTAATATGATGGTACAATGACAGTTAGTTTGTCTAGTTTATAAGAAAGTACTACCTGAGCTTGAATAGAACTCAGGTAGCTCTCTGTGAAAGAACAAAATGAATACTCAATGAAAATCAAAGAGTAAACTAGGAAACTAGCCGCAGGCTGCTCAAAGCACTGCTTTGAGGCTGTAGATATAACTGACGAAGTCAGCTCAAAACACTGTTTTGAGGTTGCAGATAGAGTTGACGTGGTTTGAAGAGATTTTCGAAGAGTATAAACAGAAAGGTAGAGCGCGTGTTTGGATTTGAACACGAACGGAAAACTTTTCTAAAAACTTAGGAAGACAAACTAATGAAAGTCCATTTTATACTACATGAGAGTTTTGAAATCCCAGGTGCTTATCTAACTTGGGCTCAATCAAGAGGTCATGATATTGGAATAACAAAGGTTTATAAGGGAGAAGCTTTACCCCAAACAGTTTCTGATATTGATTTTCTTATCATTATGGGAGGTCCTCAATCTCCTGATGAAGATAAAGAACATTTCCCTTATTATCATCCAACAGAAGAAATTAGACTCATTCGACAAGCAATAGAAGAAGATAAGTATATTGTAGGTGTATGCTTAGGGGCGCAACTACTTTCTGTTGCTTATGGGGGTCAATATGAGCATAGTCCTGAAAGAGAAATAGGTGTATTCCCTATTAGGATGACTAGTCAAGGACTAGCAGATAAACACCTCAAACATTTTGGTAGCGAGCTTTTAGTTGGTCACTGGCATGGTGATATGCCGGGCTTGACAGACGAAGCGGTAATCCTTGCTACTAGTCAAGGTTGTCCACGACAGATTGTTCGCTTTAGCCCTAAACATTATGCTTTTCAAGTGCATTTAGAGTTTGATTTAGAAGCGATTGATTTATTGGTTGCTGCGGATAGTGAAGAACGATTGATAGAACAACATCAAACATTATCTTTTGTTCAATCACCCGAAGAATTGCGTGGTAACGATTATTCTGAAATGAATGCAAAATTGCATAATTTTTTAGATTCGCTTACAAATTAGAATTACAGACAAACTAGATATTTTAATTTGTGCTAGTTTTTACAAAATATCAAAAATAAGAAAGGTAGAGCGTGTGTTTTGATTTGAACACGAGCGGAAAACTTTTCTAAAAACTCAGAAGAGAAGGGGAGTTCGGGTTTGAATTGAAGCCGGTCTAATCTTCTCAATATCATCAAAATTAAGAAAGAAAGGAATTGAACCCACCCTAAAAGCAGTGGGAAAAAGATAGTTGGTCTAGCGAGCATCGCTCACTGCACCCAACTCCTATTTTCCCTTTGCTTTTTGACGGGTTTGGTATCTTTCTCAATATAAAATAAAGAAAGGTAGAGCGTGTGTTCTGATTTGAACACGAGCGGAAAACTTGGAAAATAGATAATCTGATGAGAAATCAGGATTTCTCATCAGATTCCTAATTTTCAGTCGTTTTCTTGTCGCTCTTTGTATCATAAATTATGTCTATCCATATTGCTGCTCAGCAGGGTGAAATTGCTGATAAAATTCTTCTTCCTGGGGATCCTCTTCGTGCTAAGTTTATTGCGGATAATTTCCTTGAAGATGCTGTTTGTTTTAACGAAGTGCGTAACATGTTTGGTTACACTGGTACTTACAAGGGTCACCGTGTATCTGTCATGGGAACTGGGATGGGAATGCCATCTATTTCGATTTATGCGCGTGAATTGATTGTTGATTACGGTGTGAAGAAATTGATCCGTGTGGGAACAGCAGGTTCATTGAATGAAAATGTTCACGTCCGTGAATTAGTTTTGGCGCAGGCAGCGGCAACCAACTCTAACATCATCCGCAATGACTGGTCACAGTACGATTTTCCACAAATCGCTAGCTTTGATTTGTTGGATAAGGCCTACCATATCGCTAAAGAACTCGGTATGACCACCCACGTTGGGAACGTTTTGTCTTCTGATGTCTTTTATTCAAACTACTTTGAAAAGAACATCGAACTCGGTAAATGGGGAGTCAAGGCTGTGGAAATGGAAGCAGCAGCTCTCTACTATTTGGCAGCCCAATACCATGTTGACGCGCTTGCTATCATGACTATCTCTGATAGTTTGGTTAATCCAGATGAAGATACAACTGCAGAAGAACGCCAAAATACCTTCACAGATATGATGAAGGTTGGATTAGAAACCTTGATTGCAAAATAATTATATCCAAAAAAGGAAGCCCTTCTTTATGAATTGGAGGACTTCCTTTTCTTATCTAGAAATTGGTCTATCTCTTTTTGTGATCTGAGGATGACCACTTTATATGGATAGTTTTTTTGAATCCACTTGTAGCGTTCCTTAGCGGATTTGCTCCGTCCGTCCCAAAGAATCCATCTGATAAACTCCCAATTAAATTGTTCTTGACAACCAGCTGCCATACTTTCTCTAACCTTGCCTCGGTATTTTAGATAACGTTTAAAGGCTCGAAAGAGACAAGTCCATGGTGAAAAATTAAGAAAGATGATTTGATCAGCTTCCTGCATTCTTTCTTCGTAATAGCACCAAGAATAATTACCATCGATGACCCAAGATTCATTCTTTGTGAGAAAGTTTTTCATCTCGGTCAACATCCATTCGCGGTCACTGTCTTGCCAACCAGGTTGAAATTGGAGTGTATCCATGTGAAGTTTTGGGATGGAGTAGCAGTGAGACAACTTTTCGGCTAGAGTTGACTTACCAGCACCAGAATATCCGATAATTGCGATTTTCATTTTCTACCTTTTCCTATTTGGAGACAAAAAAACAGCCTCTATGGACTGTTTCTTATTTAGCAAGTTTAGCTGAAAGACGAGCTTTATCGCGGCTTGCTTTGTTTTTGTGAATCAAACCTTTAGTTTCTGCTTTATCGATAGCTGAGCTAGCAGCACGGAAAAGTTCTTCAGATGGGTTTGCTTCGAAAGCTTTGATAGCAGTACGCATAGCTGATTTTTGAGCTGAGTTCTTTTCGTTTTGTTTAACGTTCAATTCAGCGCGTTTGATAGCTGATTTAATGTTTGCCAATGTTCTTACCTCCATATTTACTAACTATACCATTATATCTGAAAACTTACGTTTTGACAAGGGAAAATTATTTTTTTAAGTAAATTTCATCGATTTCATGGTTCTTTGTTTTATGAAGAATCACTTCTGCACGATTTCTAGTTGGTTCAATATAATTTTGTAGATTTGTCAGATTGATACTGGTCCAGACCTGATGGGCAAAGGACTCCACTTCCCCAATCGGCATTTGTGTAAAACGATAATAGTAGCTATTAGGGTCGTTTTGGGCTAGGCTCAGCATCTTCAAGAAACGGTCCAGATACCAACTTTCAATATCATCCACTCCAGCATCTACATAGATGGAAAAGTCAAAGAAGTCAGTGATATAGAGACGATCGTTTTGTGGATTTTGAAAGACATTGATTCCCTCAACAATTACAAAATCAGCAGCTTTGACACTTTGTTTCTCTTCGGGTACGATGTCGTAGACTTCATGAGAATAGACAGGAATATCCACATCTTGTCCATTTTTGATGTGATCCAGGAAGTTGAGAAGAGCTTCCATATCATAACTTTCAGGAAATCCCTTGCGATTTAAAATCCCTTGTTCAATCAAGGTCTGGTTGGGATAGAGAAAGCCGTCAGTTGTTACCAACTCAACCGTAGCATCTGTAAGTGTACGGGATAGCAAGATTTGAAGTAGGCGACTGGTTGTGGATTTTCCAACGGCAACACTCCCAGAAACCCCAATGATAAAAGGCTGGGATTTGCTTTCACGTTGAAGGAAAATCCCTTTTGAAAAGGCCAAATCATCCTTGGTACGCTTATAAATCTGGATGAGATGGGCTAGGGGAAGATAGACATCTGTAACGTCTTGAAGACTGATTTGGTCATTAAAACTCTTGATAGATTCCAATTCTTCTTCTGTCAAAGGAGGTGTTGTTTTTCGATGTAAGGATTGCCAAGTCTGGCGGCTGATTTTTTCAAAATGTAAAAATTCGTTGGTCATTTGTTTTCCCCTAGATATTTTGTCTATCATACCATAAAAAGCTAAAAAAATAAAGCGGTTTCTTGAATGTGTTAAGTCAATAGTATATAATAGATGTAGATAGAGGATGAACAATTTAGTGATGAAGTAGGAGCTACTTTCTCCTGACTTATAAGCTAATAAAGGGGGCTTTGGGAATCACAACTGATAGGAGGTGTGTCATGAAAATCTTAAAAAGTTATATATTGGAACTCTGTTTTATTTTAAGTTTTGCACTACCTTTTTTAAAAGGAGCGAATGCGGATAATGGTAGACGTTTTGTGGAAACCTATTACGGTTTTACTTTTTTGATGGAACATGCCATTGTAACAGCGGTCTTTATCTGTTCGCTCTTGATTGCTTTCTTCCTAAAAAAACGGTGGACGAAATGGCTTGCTGCTGGTAGTTATGTCTTTTTAGTTCTATGGATTGCTACAGAGGGTTATTTCTTCCGCATGTCACTAGAAGATTTGATACGACTTTGGACAAGTTTGGAATTCCTGACAAAAACGTATCAGTTGGGCTTTTATCTAAACATCCTGTTGGGAATTTTGTTGATAATAAAGTATTTGAAGGTTAAGCAATAGTCATAATAAATACGCCCGATTATAGATGATAAACTTTTTGTTATATCCTGACTATGATATTTCTAGTTCTAAATGGCTTATCATTCATCTATAAGTGTTGAAAGAGATTGAAGAAAATGTTTTACTTACTAGCTTTCTTCAGTCTTTTTCGTTTTATTATCAATTTGTAAACGATTTACAATTTAAGTCAAATTATGGTAAAATAGTTTCATGAGTAAAATGTATTATGCAGAAAATCCTGACGCTGCTCACGACATTCATGAGTTAAGAGTGGACTTGTTGGGAGAAAAAATGACCTTTTTGACAGATGCAGGTGTTTTTAGCAAGAAAATGGTTGACTTTGGCAGTCAACTTTTGCTCAAGTGTCTTGAGGTCAACCAAGGAGAGAATGTCCTTGATGTAGGCTGTGGTTATGGGCCTCTGGGCTTGTCCTTGGCTAAGGCTTATGGAGTTCAGTCGACCATGGTCGATATCAATAATCGTGCCTTGGATTTGGCACGACAAAATGCTGAACGAAATAAAGTAGAAGCGACGATTTTCCAGTCCAACATCTATGAACAAGTT
Source organism: Streptococcus mitis (assembly GCF_047464945.1). Taxonomy (GTDB): domain Bacteria; phylum Bacillota; class Bacilli; order Lactobacillales; family Streptococcaceae; genus Streptococcus; species Streptococcus mitis_EA. The sequence goes on from NZ_JASHAX010000001.1 coordinate 58,845, forward strand.
GAAGGGAAATTTGACCATGTCATTTCCAATCCTCCTATCCGTGCGGGCAAGCAAGTAGTTCATGAAATCATTGAGAAAAGTAAAGATTTCTTGGAAACTGGTGGGGATTTAACAATTGTTATCCAGAAAAAACAAGGGGCTCCAAGCGCCAAGTCAAAGATGGAGGAAGTGTTTGGCAATTGTGAAATCGTCAAAAAAGATAAGGGATACTATATCCTTAGAAGTGTGAAAGAATGAGAGCAGTTGATTTAATCCAAAAGAAACGAGACGGTCAAGAACTGACTTCGAGTGAAATCGAATGGCTAGTTGAAAGCTATGTGTTAGGAACTGTTCCTGACTATCAGATGTCTGCTTTTGCTATGGCTGTCTATTTCAAAGGAATGACGACTCGAGAAATCTCTGACCTAACTATGAAGATGGTTCAGACAGGGCAAGAGTTTGATTTATCTGTTATTGATGGGGTTAAGGTTGACAAGCATTCTACTGGTGGTGTTGGTGATAAGGTGACCTTGATTTTGGCTCCTCTTGTTGCAAGCTTTGGTGTTCCTGTGGCCAAAATGAGTGGTCGTGGTCTCGGCCATACTGGTGGAACAATTGATAAATTGGAGTCTATCAAGGGCTATCAAGTGGAACGCAGTCAAGAGGATTTTATTCGTCAGGTACAGGACATTGGTGTATCGGTCATTGGGCAATCAGACCAACTGGTTAAAGCTGACAAGCTTCTCTACGCCCTACGTGATGTGACAGCAACTGTCGACACGATTCCTTTGATTGCGAGTTCGGTGATGAGCAAGAAAATTGCTGCAGGGGCGGATGCTATTTTGCTAGACGTGACTGTCGGTGAAGGTGCCTTCATGAAGACGGTTGATGAGGCGCGTGAATTGGCTCAAACCATGGTGGAACTTGGTAAGGCAGTTGGTAGAAAAACGGTAGCAGTCATTACGGATATGAGTCAGCCCTTGGGACGAGCGATTGGAAATCGTCTAGAAATCCTTGAAGCATTGGAGATTTTACAAGGTCAAGGACGTCAGGATATTACCCACTTCATCTGTGAACTGGCTCAAATTATGCTTGGTTTGGCAAATGTAAATAAAACAGTTGAAGAAGTTCGCCAACATCTTGAAAATGGTCAAGCACTGGCTAAGTTTGAGGAGATGGTCCAAGCCCAAGGTGGAGACTTGGAAGACCTCTATCGTCCTGTAAATGTTACCCATGTGGTGGAAATCCCTGCTCAGGAAACGGGTGTCATTTCAGCTCTTCCAGCTATGGAATTTGGGCTTTATGCTATGAGACTGGGGGCAGGCCGTGCAGTCAAGTCTGATGCCTTGGACTATGAAACAGGAATTGTTTTTGAAAAGAAAGTTGGAGATTCCGTTCAAAAGGGAGAAATTGTTGCAAAAGTATACACAAATGGAAAAATTTCTCCTCAGCTAGTTACAGATTTTCAAAAATATGTTAAAATAAATGATAGGGTGCAAAGTTTACGAGAAATTATAGAAATTCTCTCATAAACCGCAGGAGAATCCGAATATGAAATTAAATAAATATATCGATCATACGCTTTTAAAACAAGATGCAACAGAAAATCAAATTGATTGTTTGTTGTCTGAGGCTATAGAGTATGATTTTGCCAGTGTTTGCGTTAATCCGACCTGGGTTGAACATGCCCAAAAAGGGCTTGAAGGCACAGATGTCAAGGTCTGCACAGTAGTAGGTTTCCCCTTGGGAGCAACAACTTCAACTGTGAAAGCTTTTGAGACAAAAGAAGCTATCCAAAATGGTGCAGATGAGATTGACATGGTAATCAATGTTGGGGCTCTCAAATCAGGCAATTTAGCCTTGGTTGAGTCAGATATTCGTGCAGTAGTGGAAGCAAGTGGTGACAAGTTAGTGAAAGTCATTATTGAAGCTTGCCTTCTGACAGACCAAGAAAAAGTTGTAGCTTGCCAATTAGCCCAAAAAACGGGGGCTGATTTCGTTAAAACATCTACTGGTTTTTCAACTGGTGGTGCTACGGTAGCAGATGTTAGATTAATGCGTGAAACAGTTGGACCAGAAATGGGTGTCAAGGCTGCCGGTGGAGCTCGTTCTTATGAGGATGCTCTTGCCTTTGTGGAAGCAGGGGCGACCCGTATTGGAACGTCAGCTGGGGTAGCCATTTTAAAAGGAGAATTGGCTGATGGCGACTACTGAGTTGATTGAACTGGCAATTGAAACCAGCAAACATGCCTACGTCCCCTATTCTCACTTTCCTATCGGAGCAGTTTTAGTAGCCAAAGACGGAAGTGTTTACACGGGAGTGAATATCGAAAATGCTAGCTATCCTTTGACCAATTGCGGTGAGAGAACAGCCATTTTTAAGGCTGTATCTGAAGGGCAAAGAGAATTTTCAGAGCTGATTGTTTATGGTCAAACTGAAAAACCGATTTCACCATGTGGTGCTTGTCGCCAAGTAATGGTCGAATTTTTTGAACAAGATCTAAAAGTGACCTTAGTCGCAAAAGATAAATCGACGGTCGAGATGACGGTCGGGGAATTACTTCCATATTCTTTTACAGACTTAAACTAGTCTGAGTCGCTCTTTGAGTGGCACGGTCCTTGTGACCAATCAATCCATACTTGCAACATCGTTGCACATCTTATTTAGGAGGTTCAGTAATGAACAAGAAACAATGGCTAGGCCTTGGTCTAGTTGCAGTGGCAGCAGTTGGACTTGCTGCATGTGGTAACCGCTCTTCTCGTAACGCAGCTTCATCTTCTGATGTGAAGACAAAAGCAGCAATCGTCACTGATACTGGTGGTGTTGATGATAAATCATTCAACCAATCAGCTTGGGAAGGTTTGCAAGACTGGGGTAAAGAACATAATCTTTCAAAAGATAAAGGTTTCACTTACTTCCAATCAACAAGTGAAGCTGACTACGCTAACAACTTGCAACAAGCGGCTGGAAGTTACAACCTAATCTTCGGTGTTGGTTTTGCCCTTCACAATGCAGTTAAAGATGCAGCAGAAGAGCACACTGATTTGAACTATGTCTTGATTGATGATGTGATTAAAGATAAAAAGAATGTTGCTAGTGTAACATTTGCTGATAATGAGTCAGGTTACCTTGCTGGTGTGGCCGCAGCCAAAACAACTAAAACAAAACAAGTTGGTTTTGTAGGTGGTATGGAGTCAGAAGTTATCTCTCGTTTTGAAGCAGGATTCAAGGCTGGTGTTGCCTCAGTAGACCCATCTATCAAAGTACAAGTTGACTATGCTGGTTCATTTGGTGATGCTGCTAAAGGTAAAACAATTGCAGCCGCACAATACGCAGCTGGTGCAGATATTGTTTACCAAGTAGCTGGTGGTACAGGTGCAGGTGTCTTTGCAGAAGCAAAATCACTCAACGAAAGCCGTCCTGAAAATGAAAAAGTTTGGGTTATCGGTGTTGACCGTGACCAAGAAGCAGAAGGTAAATACACTTCTAAAGATGGTAAAGAATCAAACTTTGTTCTTGTATCTACTTTGAAACAAGTTGGTACAACTGTAAAAGATATTTCTAACAAGGCAGAAAAAGGTGAATTCCCTGGCGGTCAAGTGATCGTTTACTCATTGAAAGATAAAGGGGTTGACTTGGCAGTGACAAACCTTTCAGAAGAAGGTAAAAAAGCTGTCGAAGATGCTAAAGCTAAAATCCTTGATGGAAGCGTAAAAGTTCCTGAAAAATAATGGATGGAAGTTATTTCTTAGGAAGCGGCCATCGGCCGCTTTTTAAGAGTTGAGACAAAGTCATTTTGTCTCAGTAAAGCTTGCTACTATACAAACTAGCAAGTTTTATTGAAATAAAATAAGACTCTGAAAGGAAGAGCACATGGCACACGAAAATGTCATTGAGATGCGTGATATTACCAAGGTGTTTGGTGAATTTGTTGCCAACGACAAAATCAACTTGCACCTAAGAAAAGGTGAAATTCATGCACTTTTAGGAGAAAATGGGGCTGGTAAGTCCACGCTCATGAACATGTTAGCAGGTCTTCTTGAACCAACCAGTGGTGAAATTGCGGTCAACGGACAAGTTGTTAACCTAGACTCACCATCTAAAGCAGCTAGTTTGGGAATTGGAATGGTTCACCAGCACTTTATGTTGGTAGAAGCCTTCACAGTGGCTGAAAACATCATTTTAGGTAGTGAATTGACTAAAAATGGTGTGCTAGATATCGCTGGAGCTAGCAAAGAAATCAAGGCTCTTTCTGAACGTTATGGCTTAGCTGTTGACCCTTCTGCCAAGGTAGCAGACATCTCAGTCGGAGCCCAACAACGTGTAGAAATTTTAAAAACCCTTTATCGGGGAGCTGATATCCTTATCTTTGACGAACCGACGGCTGTCTTGACTCCATCAGAAATTGATGAGTTGATGGCTATTTTGAAAAATCTTGTCAAAGAAGGAAAATCAATTATCTTGATTACCCACAAGTTGGATGAAATTCGAGCAGTTTCTGACCGTGTTACAGTTATCCGTCGTGGGAAATCAATTGAAACTGTAGAAATCGCAGGGGCTACCAATGCTGATTTGGCAGAAATGATGGTAGGACGTTCTGTTTCCTTTAAAACAGAGAAACAAGCCTCTCAACCAAAAGAAGTGGTTTTGTCTATCAAAGACTTGGTGGTCAATGAAAACCGCGGTGTTCCAGCTGTTAAAAATCTGTCCTTGGATGTTCGTGCTGGAGAGATTGTTGGTATTGCGGGGATTGATGGAAATGGTCAGTCTGAACTGATTCAAGCCATTACAGGCCTTCGCAAGGTTGAATCTGGAAGCATTGAGCTAAAAGGAGATTCAATTGTAGGCTTGCACCCACGTCAGATTACAGAGTTGAGTGTTGGGCACGTTCCAGAAGACCGTCACCGTGATGGTTTGATTTTGGAAATGATGATTTCCGAAAATATTGCCCTTCAAACCTACTATAAAGAACCACATAGTAAAAATGGAATTTTGAACTATTCAAATATTACTTCTTATGCTAAAAAACTAATGGAAGAATTTGATGTTCGTGCTGCCAGTGAATTTGTACCTGCAGCTGCACTCTCGGGAGGAAATCAACAAAAAGCAATTATTGCTCGTGAAATTGATCGTGATCCTGATCTCCTTATCGTCAGCCAGCCAACTCGTGGGTTAGATGTCGGTGCCATTGAGTATATCCACAAACGCTTGATTGAAGAGCGTGATAACGGGAAGGCTGTCCTTGTTGTCAGCTTTGAATTGGATGAGATTTTAAACGTCTCAGACCGTATTGCCGTTATCCACGATGGTAAGATTCAAGGTATTGTGTCACCAGAAACAACCAATAAACAAGAACTTGGTGTCTTGATGGCTGGTGGAAACTTGGGAAAGGAGAAGAGTGATGTCTAAAAAATTACAACAAATTTCGGTTCCCTTGATTTCTGTCTTCCTAGGAATTTTACTTGGAGCCATTGTCATGTGGATCTTTGGTTATGATGCTATTTGGGGCTATGAAGAATTGTTCTATACAGCCTTTGGTAGCCTGCGTGGGATTGGAGAAATCTTCCGTGCTATGGGGCCTTTGGTCTTGATTGGTCTTGGTTTTGCCGTTGCCAGTCGCGCTGGTTTCTTTAACGTCGGACTTCCTGGTCAGGCTTTGGCTGGTTGGATTCTCAGTGGTTGGTTTGCCTTGTCGCATCCGGATATGCCACGTCCCTTGATGATTCTAGCAACCATCGTGATTGCCCTGATTGCTGGTGGGATTGTCGGCGCGATTCCAGGTATTCTTAGAGCCTATCTAGGGACGTCAGAGGTTATCGTAACCATCATGATGAACTACATTGTCTTGTATGTAGGAAATGCCTTTATCCATGCCTTCCCTAAAGACTTCATGCAAAGTACAGATTCGACGATTCGTGTCGGAGCTAATGCAACTTACCAGACACCTTGGTTGGCTGAGTTGACTGGTAATTCGCGGATGAATATTGGTATTTTCTTTGCCATCATTGCCGTTGCAGTCATTTGGTTCATGCTCAAGAAAACAACCCTTGGTTTTGAAATCCGTGCGGTTGGTCTTAATCCACATGCTTCAGAGTATGCTGGTATTTCTGCCAAACGGACGATTATTCTCTCAATGATTATTTCAGGTGCCTTGGCAGGTCTTGGTGGAGCTGTTGAAGGACTTGGAACCTTCCAGAACGTCTATGTTCAAGGGGCATCATTAGCTGTCGGGTTTAACGGGATGGCGGTTAGTCTGCTTGCGGCCAACTCACCAATTGGTATTCTCTTTGCAGCCTTCCTATTTGGTGTTCTCCAAGTTGGAGCCCCTGGTATGAATGCGGCGCAGGTACCGTCTGAGCTTGTCAGCATTGTAACAGCGTCTATTATCTTCTTTGTCAGTGTTCATTACCTTATCGAACGCTTTGTCAAACCGAAAAAACAAGTTAAAGGAGGTAAGTAAAGATGTCTATTACAACCTTGCTCACCCTCTTGGTGTCTTCTATGCTGATTTACTCAGCACCCCTCATCTTTACAAGTATCGGTGGTGTTTTCTCTGAACGTGGTGGTGTCGTAAACGTCGGCCTTGAAGGAATTATGGTTATGGGTGCCTTTTCTGGAGTTGTCTTTAACCTTGAATTTGCAGAACAATTTGGGGCAGCAACTCCATGGCTATCCTTGCTTGTAGCAGGATTGGTTGGTGGTCTCTTCTCTATCATCCACGCAGCAGCGACGGTTCATTTCCGTGCAGACCATGTTGTCAGCGGTACGGTATTGAACTTGATGGCGCCTGCCTTGGCTGTTTTCTTGGTGAAAGTCCTTTATAACAAAGGACAAACTGACAACCTAAGTCAGACTTTTGGACGCTTTGATTTCCCAGTCTTGGCAAATATCCCAGTGATTGGTGATATCTTCTTCAAGTCAACTAGTCTACTTGGTTATCTGGCGATTGCCTTCTCATTCCTTGCTTGGTTTATCCTCTTCAAGACTCGCTTTGGTCTTCGTCTCCGCTCTGTCGGTGAACATCCTCAAGCAGCAGATACTTTGGGAATCAATGTCTACAAGATGAGATATTTAGGGGTTATTATTTCAGGTTTCCTAGGTGGAATTGGCGGAGCGATTTATGCTCAATCCATCTCAGTTAACTTCTCAGTGACAACTATTGTTGGACCTGGATTTATCGCCCTTGCTGCGATGATCTTTGGAAAATGGAATCCAATCGGAGCCATGCTTTCTAGTCTTTTCTTTGGACTTTCACAAAGTTTGGCTGTTATCGGTTCTCAATTACCGTTCCTACAAGGAGTGCCTACGGCTTATCTTCAAATCGCACCTTATGTCTTGACAATTCTTGTCTTGGCAGCCTTCTTTGGAAAAGCAGTCGCACCAAAAGCAGATGGTATCAACTATATCAAATCAAAATAAGCATACAAAAAAACGTCAGTTCTGTTCAAACTGGCGTTTATTTTTTAGAATTTTGATGGGTTAAGTTTAATCCCCAAGGAACAAGATTTTCAGTCTTATTCTGGATACGTGTGATATTATCCTTATGCCGAATGATAATCAAACTAGCAAGAGCCAGGATAATAGCGATGAATAGAGGGTCATAATTGCTCAGGATAAAACCAAAAAGTGGAAAGAGTAGAACTCCGATGACAGCCGCGATAGATGCTGTGACACTGGAAAGTGAAATCATACTACCAAGATAGAGGGTTCCAAAGAAAACAACTGCTAGGTAGAGACAGAAGACAGGCGCAAATCCAAAAATCACACCTGCACTGGTTGCGACAGCCTTACCACCCTTAAATCTTGCAAAGATAGGGAAGGTATGTCCAATGACAGCCAAAAGTCCAAAGATGAGAGGCGAAACGCCTTGCAGATGAAACATAATTGGAAGAAGTGTTGCTAGGGTTCCTTTGAAAAAGTCAATCACAAAGGTTGCCATACCAGCTTTCTTGCCTAAAATGCGGAAGGTATTGGTTGTTCCTGTGTTACCAGAACCATGCTCTCGCAGATTGATTTGAAAGAATACTTGTCCAATCCAGAGACCAGACGGAATCGAACCCAGCAGATAGGCTAGGATTAATAAAACTATTGTAATCATACTCCTATTATATCATGAAATGAAGAAGAAAGGCAGAGAATCTCTTCTGAAATTGTCACACCGGAGAAAGAAAAATTTTGCAAAATCCTTGGAAAACCTGTAGAATAGTAAAGATGAACGAATAGGAGGTTCCTTGTGTCAAAAAAGGAAATCAATATTAACAATTATAATGATGATGCCATTCAGGTGCTAGAAGGGTTGGATGCGGTCCGTAAACGTCCAGGGATGTATATCGGATCGACCGATGGCGCTGGTCTCCATCATCTAGTTTGGGAAATCGTTGATAATGCTGTCGATGAAGCCTTATCTGGATTTGGTGACCGTATTGATGTGACCATCAATAAAGATGGCAGTTTAACGGTTCAAGACCATGGTCGTGGGATGCCGACTGGTATGCACGCTATGGGAATTCCGACCGTTGAGGTTATTTTTACCATTCTTCATGCAGGAGGGAAATTCGGTCAAGGAGGCTACAAGACATCAGGTGGTCTCCATGGGGTGGGTTCTTCCGTTGTAAATGCTCTATCTAGTTGGCTGGAAGTTGAAATTACCCGTGATGGGGCAATCTATAAGCAACGTTTTGAAAATGGTGGAAAACCTGCCACGACTTTGAAGAAAATCGGTACAGCACCCAAGTCTAAGACAGGTACAAAGGTTACGTTTATGCCTGATGCGACGATCTTCTCTACGACAGACTTCAAGTACAATACTATTTCAGAACGTCTTAATGAATCAGCCTTTCTCTTGAAAAATGTGACCTTATCTCTGACAGATAAGCGAACAGATGAAGCGATTGAGTTCCACTATGAAAATGGGGTACAAGACTTTGTTTCTTATCTGAACGAAGACAAGGAGACCTTAACGCCAGTTCTTTACTTTGAAGGGGAAGACAATGGTTTCCAAGTGGAAGTAGCTCTCCAGTACAATGATGGATTTTCAGATAACATCTTGTCCTTTGTTAATAATGTTCGCACCAAGGACGGTGGAACGCATGAGACAGGACTCAAGTCTGCCATTACCAAGGTCATGAATGACTATGCGCGTAAGACGGGGCTTCTCAAGGAAAAAGATAAAAACCTTGAAGGGTCAGACTATCGTGAGGGGCTAGCGGCTGTCCTCTCTATTCTAGTCCCTGAAGAACATTTGCAGTTTGAAGGCCAGACCAAGGATAAGCTAGGAAGCCCTCTTGCCCGTCCAGTTGTGGATGGAATTGTGGCTGATAAGTTGACTTTCTTCCTCATGGAAAATGGGGAATTAGCTTCTAACCTCATCCGCAAGGCTATCAAGGCGCGTGATGCTCGTGAAGCGGCACGTAAGGCGCGTGATGAGAGCCGAAATGGTAAGAAAAATAAGAAAGACAAGGGCTTGTTATCTGGGAAATTAACCCCAGCCCAGTCTAAAAACCCAGCTAAGAACGAACTCTATCTTGTCGAGGGGGATTCTGCCGGTGGATCGGCTAAACAAGGTCGTGACCGTAAGTTCCAGGCTATCCTGCCACTTCGTGGTAAGGTTATCAATACAGCCAAGGCCAAGATGGCGGATATCCTTAAAAATGAAGAAATCAATACCATGATTTATACTATCGGTGCGGGTGTGGGAGCAGATTTCTCCATTGAAGATGCCAACTATGATAAGATCATTATCATGACCGATGCGGATACAGATGGTGCCCATATTCAGACCTTGCTCTTGACATTTTTCTATCGTTACATGCGTCCGCTAGTTGAGGCAGGCCATGTCTATATCGCCCTTCCGCCTCTTTACAAGATGTCTAAAGGCAAAGGCAAGAAAGAAGAAGTGGCCTATGCTTGGACAGACGGTGAACTAGAAGAACTCCGCAAGCAGTTCGGCAAAGGCGCAACACTCCAACGATATAAAGGTCTTGGTGAGATGAACGCGGACCAACTCTGGGAAACAACCATGAATCCAGAAACCCGCACCCTCATACGTGTGACCATCGAAGACCTAGCACGCGCTGAACGCCGCGTCAATGTCCTCATGGGAGACAAGGTTGAACCACGCCGTAAGTGGATTGAGGATAATGTCAAGTTTACGCTGGAAGAAGCGACAGTGTTTTAAGTCACTTTTTAATGAATGGGTATCAACATGAGAGCTGAAACAGAAATGCTAGATCTGATTTTACAGACTGCCAAAACTTTACAAGTCAAAGCTGTCGCCATGTCTGGTTCACGGACAAACCAAAATGCTCCAAAAGATGAATTTCAAGACTACGATGTGGTCTATGTCGTGGATGATTTTGATAATCTGATGAGTGACCTTTCTTGGTTGGACTATTTCGGAAAGCGAATTATAGAGCAAGAGGTTGTTCTTGACCATCGTCGTCTTTATCTCATGCTCTTTGAAGATGGCAACCGTATCGATTTGACTCTTTGCCCAAAAGAGCACATCAAAGAGTGGGTGGATAGTGAAGCGGAATTCATATTTTTAGAAGATAAGAAGGGCTTATTTGAGTACTATTCTCCCAGTCCTCAGCGTTTCTGGACAAATCCAGCTAGTGCGATAGATTTTGAAAATGCCTGCAATGAATTTTGGTGGGTGTCAGCCTACGTGGTTAAAGGGATTTGTCGCAATCAAATCATTTATGCTATTGATCATCTCTACGGCATTTGTCAACAAGAATTCTTGAAAATTTTGGCTTGGCAGGTTGCAAGTGCTAGGGGGAAAGTCGATATCGGCAAGAACTACAAGTACCTCTTTCAGTATTTGCCTGCTGAGAAAGAGAAAGAATTCTCAAATCTGCTTGATTTTTCAAGTATAGAGAAACTCAGCCAGTCTTTATTGGCTACGATGCAACTTTTCCATAGAGAAGCTCAAAGACTTGCTCAAAAGCTGGGCTTTGACTACGATAAAGAAGTGGCTGAGAAGATGATTCAGTATGCTGAGGAAAGAGTGAAGAAGTTTGGGAATAACTAGAAAAATGAAAAAGCGAGAGGAGAAGACTCATGATTGAAAAAGTGGAACGCCTCATTACAGAGATTAATCGTATTCATCGAGAATATTCTAAAGATTATTTTGAAACGGGTAAGGTGGAAAAAATCAATCTCAAGCATACCTTTTCAAAAGTTCCGACTAAAGCGATTTTGGCCTACCGTCTGAATTTACATGAGTCAATTAATGACTATCTGATGAAAGCGGATGTCCAAGATATTGCCTATGTTTATCGTGTTAAAACTTCTGAGTCTATTTTAGATAAAATTACACGTTTTTCAGAGCGTCAAGAGGGCTATCCTGTGAATTCCATTCTTAATGATATTTTTGGTGCTCGTATGATTTTAAGTTCCAAAGAGATAGCTCAAGTTATGGAGAAACTAGATGATTGGCAAGAGCTGTACGGACTAAAAAACTGGTATTTACGTGATAAAGATGGCTATGTCGGTATTCATATCTATTTTAAAAATAAAAGTAATTTTTATTATCCATGGGAACTCCAACTTTGGGATAAGAAAGATGTAGATAGTAATATCGCCAGCCATATCAAGTATAAACGAGGATTTGTGGAGTAGACATTTCAAGTGGAAATGACGATACAGGAATTGGATAAAATTCACTTACTCTACATTTTTTTAAGGAGTTGAACACGCCCTGAATGCTATGTGAAATTTCTTATTAACTGAAGCAACGCATTTTAAACATATTAAACTACAGAAAGGGTCGTTTGGTTATTTGTAGTAACTGAATACGGGACTAATTTTATTCGGAAAAAAGTCAAATCAAATCGTCTTTACTTCATCGAGCCCTACATCGATTTTCTATTTTTCTACAGAAATTTTAGGCAGCTGAATCTTCCCTTTGTATCTTAACGGAACACCTTTTCTGTAAAAAATTACTCTACATTCTTTGAAAGGAGTTGAACACGCCCTAAATGCTAGGTGAAAAAGATAAATTCTATTGTGAGCTTGCTTACTTCAAGAATTTTCTATTTTCACTTGGTATTTTACGGGCTCTGTATCCTATATGTCTAACATTCAAAATATGTCCCTTGAGGACATCATGGGAGAGCGCTTTGGTCGCTACTCCAAGTACATCATTCAAGACCGGGCTTTGCCAGATATTCGTGATGGCTTGAAGCCGGTTCAGCGTCGCATTCTTTATTCTATGAATAAGGATGGAAATACCTTTGACAAGAGTTACCGTAAGTCGGCCAAGTCTGTCGGGAATATCATGGGGAATTTCCACCCACACGGGGATTCTTCTATCTATGATGCCATGGTACGTATGTCACAGGACTGGAAAAATCGTGAGATTCTAGTCGAAATGCACGGTAATAACGGTTCTATGGACGGAGATCCGCCTGCGGCTATGCGTTATACTGAGGCGCGTTTGTCTGAAATTGCTGGCTACCTTCTTCAGGATATCGAGAAAAAGACAGTTCCTTTTGCTTGGAACTTTGATGATACCGAGAAAGAGCCGACAGTCTTGCCAGCAGCCTTTCCCAACCTCTTGGTAAATGGATCGACTGGTATTTCGGCTGGATATGCCACAGATATTCCTCCCCATAATTTAGCTGAGGTCATCGATGCGGCGGTTTATATGATTGACCATCCAACTGCAAAGGTTGATAAACTCATGGAATTCCTACCTGGACCAGACTTCCCGACTGGAGGGATTATCCAGGGGCGTGATGAAATCAAGAAGGCCTATGAAACTGGAAAAGGGCGCGTGGTTGTTCGTTCCAAGACTGAGATTGAAAAGCTAAAAGGTGGTAAGGAACAAATCGTTATTACTGAGATTCCTTATGAAATCAACAAGGCCAATCTAGTCAAGAAAATCGATGATGTTCGTGTCAATAATAAGGTGGCTGGTATTGCTGAGGTTCGCGATGAGTCTGACCGTGATGGTCTTCGTATCGCTATCGAACTTAAGAAAGACGCTAATACGGAGCTTGTTCTCAACTACCTATTTAAGTACACCGACCTACAAATCAACTACAACTTTAATATGGTGGCGATTGACAATTTCACGCCTCGTCAGGTTGGGATCGTTCCAATCTTGTCTAGCTACATCGCCCACCGTCGTGAAGTGATTTTAGCGCGTTCACGCTATGACAAGGAAAAGGCTGAGAAACGTCTCCATATCGTCGAAGGTTTGATTCGTGTGATTTCGATTTTGGATGAAGTCATTGCTCTTATCCGTGCTTCTGAGAATAAGGCGGACGCCAAGGAAAACCTCAAAGTTAGCTATGATTTTACAGAAGAGCAGGCTGAGGCCATCGTAACCTTGCAACTATACCGTTTGACCAATACAGACGTAGTTGTCTTGCAGGAAGAAGAAGCAGAACTTCGTGAAAAGATTGCCATGCTTGCAGCGATCATTGGTGACGAACGGACTATGTACAATCTCATGAAGAAAGAGCTTCGTGAGGTCAAGAAGAAATTTGCGACTCCACGTTTGAGTAGATTAGAAGACACAGCAAAAGTAATTGAGATTGATACAGCTAGTCTGATCGCTGAGGAAGATACCTACGTCAGCGTGACCAAGGCAGGTTACATCAAGCGTACTAGTCCACGTTCCTTTGCGGCTTCAACGCTAGAAGAAATTGGCAAACGTGATGACGATCGTTTGATCTTTGTTCAATCTGCTAAGACAACCCAGCACCTTTTGATGTTCACAAGTCTTGGAAATGTCATCTATCGACCAATCCATGAATTGGCAGATATTCGTTGGAAGGATATCGGAGAGCATCTGAGCCAGACCATTACAAACTTTGAAACCAACGAAGAAATCCTTTATGTGGAAGTCGTGGATCAGTTTGATGATGCGACAACCTATTTTGCAGCCACTCGTCTAGGTCAAATCAAGCGTGTAGAACGAAAAGAATTCACCCCATGGCGGACCTACAAGTCTAAGTCCGTTAAGTATGCTAAGCTCAAAGACGAGACAGACCAGATTGTAGCAGTGGCTCCGATTAAACTAGATGATGTTCTCTTGATTAGTCAAAACGGTTATGCCCTTCGTTTCAATATCGAAGAGGTTCCTGTTGTCGGTGCCAAGGCTGGAGGTGTCAAGGCTATGAATCTGAAAGAAGATGATGTCCTCCAATCGGCCTTTATCTGTAATACCTCATCCTTCTACCTCTTGACTCAGCGTGGAAGTTTAAAACGTGTTTCTATTGAGGAAATTCCAGCAACCAGCCGTGCCAAACGTGGTTTACAAGTTTTGCGTGAGTTGAAAAACAAACCGCACCGTGTCTTCTTGGCAGGAGCAGTTGCAGAGCAAGGATTTGTTGGTGATCTCTTCAGTACGGAAGTGGACGGGGACGATCAAACTTTGCTTATCCAATCTAATAAAGGAACGATCTATGAAAGTCGATTACAAGATTTGAATTTGTCAGAACGAACCAGCAACGGAAGCTTCATTTCTGACACGATTTCAGATGAAGAAGTTTTTGATGCTTATCTTCAGGAACCTTATAAAGAATTTGAATCTAAGAGATGATAAAAAACAATGAAAAGCTTTGCATTGAGAAATTTGTTGAGCTATATATTTAAGAATTGAATTTGACTATATATACAAAAACGAACAGTGCTGATTCCCAACTTATAGGGACTTAAGCCTGGTCGTTTTCTTGTTTTTAGTGGTATAGACCACTCTTGGTTTGAATGTAAAAATATTAACATATGTTCAGTTATTCAATCTAGGTTAATAAAAAAATAATATTTTTTTAAGAAAACGATTGCATCTATAATATTTTTATGTTATACTCTTATTGTTTCAAGAAAGCGCGTTCAAGAAATAATTCGTACAAACATATATAGGAGTTTTTTATGTCTCAAAATAAACAAGATAAAGGATTTCGTTATTCTATTCGTAAACGTAGCGTTGGAGTATGTGGTGTTGCCATTGCAACATTTTTGCTAGGTTCTGGCCTTGTATTTCAAACAAATGTAGTAAAAGCAACAGAACCAAGCGTTGCTGAAGTTGCTGGTGAAAATATTGCTGCTCATAAGTCTGCAAGTCAGAGTTCGACTTATTATGATGCAGATGCTTCTAGAGCGGTTGACGGTAATCTAGATAATGTTTACAGACATCACTCAGTTACTCATACAAATTTTGAAGATCATGCTTGGTGGAAAGTTGATCTAGCAAAAGAAGAAGGTGTGGGAACTGTTCGTATTTACAATCGTGGAGACAGTAATGTAGGAGATCGTTTATCTAATTTTGATGTTATTTTGTTAGATAAAGATGGTAAGGAAGTAACTCGTCAACATGTTGATACCCTAAATAATCAACCAAAAGTTGATGTTCAATTCTCAGGAGTTAATGCACGATATGTAAAAATTGAATTAAATAAATCTAAAACTCCTCTTAGTTTGGCAGAAGTTGAAGTATATCGTGCTGTAAAAGAAGAAAAAGTAGTAGCAGATAAGAAAACAGAAAACAAAGTTAAAACAGAAAATAAAGATAAAAAAGATTATACTGCAGAGCTAAATAACTATTTATTTGGTTTAAATTATGATAAATTAAACATTTTGACTAGAAAAGGAGAAGCGTTAGAAAATTACACTAATACAAGCACAAAACAACAAGGAAATGAATTCGTGGTTGTAGAAAAAGTGAAGAAAAACCTTTCTAATGGTTCGGCTGATGTTGCCATTAATGGTAACGGAGATATTTTCCTAGGTGCATTGTTTAAAGCAAATCAAGACCTTCTAGAAAACAAACCACAACAAATTAGTTTAGATCGTAGCAAAGGTAGAATCAGTGTTGATTTACCAGGAATGGTTGGTGGAGATAGCTATGTAGATGCCAAACCAACTGCAAGTGGTATGCAGGAAGGTGTAAATACCCTGTTAAATCGTTGGCATGAAAAATATGCTGGTAAGAACCCTGCTCCAGCACGCATGCAATACGAATCAACTTCTGCTTATAGCATGAATCAATTAAAAGCAAAATTCGGAAGTGACTTTGAAAAAGTAGGAGTTAACTTAAAAATTGATTTTGATGCAGTTCACAAAGGTGAAAAACAAGTTGAGGTAGTTGATTTTAAACAAGTTTACTTTACTGCTAACTTTGATGCTCCAAAAAATCCATCAGATGTATTTGCCTCAGGAATAACGGTTGATCAATTGAAAGCACGTGGTATTGATGCAACAACACCTCCTGTATATGTATCCAGCGTTTCATACGGACGTCAAATGTATGTTAAGTTTGAAACAACAAGCAAGAGTACAGAGTTGAAAGCAGCAATCAATGCTGTCATCAAAGGAGTGCCTATTAAACCAGACTCTGAATGGGCACGTGTCTTGAAGAATACAACTGTAACAGTTTCAATCGTAGGTGGAAATGCTGATGGCGCTGCACGTGTTGTGACAGGTACAGTAGAAGATTTGAAGAAATTGATTCAAGAAGGAGCTACTTTCAGTACACAAAACCCTGCTGTTCCAATTTCTTATAAGACTGCATTCTTGAAAGATAATCAAGTAGCCACAATTCAAAGCAATACAGACTACATTGAAACTAAAGTGACTTCATATAAAAATGGTTACCTCAATTTACATCATAAGGGAGCTTACATTGCTCGCTACTATGTTTACTGGGATGAAGTAACTTATGATAAGAATGGAGTTGAAAGTGTTCGTACGCGTCAATGGGAAGACAATGGTAAAAACAGAACAGCTGGATTCCGCACTGAGATTCAATTTAAAGGAAATGTTCGTAATATCAGAGTAAAAATCCAAGAAAAAACAGGTCTTGTTTGGGAACCATGGCGCACAGTTTACAATCGTACAGACCTTCCTCTTGTTCAAAAACGTACCATTGTTAACTCAGGTACAACATTAAGACCAAAATACGATGAAAAAGTTGAAAATAACTAATTTTTCACTTGTAAAAAGAATCAGTTCTAAGAGCTGGTTCTTTTTCTTTCTAAAACTCCTCTGTAATCAAAAATCAACAAAGATAGTCAATTATTTCTTATCAATCAATTGATTAGCATTCCAGTTTATCCTATCTACTTTTTGACTGTTGTATTTTTCTCTAAAAATGGAGTTTTGGGCCAGCCTTTTGAAGAAAAATTTTTAATGGGGTGAAAATCGGTAAATCTGAGCATAATTTCTTGTAAAAAAATCTAAAATCCTTTAAAATAAAAGAGTTGGAGGAATTTATGAATGTAAATCAGATTGTACGGATTATTCCTACTTTAAAAGTTAATAATAGAAAATTAAATGAAACATTTTATATTGAAACCCTTGGCATGAAGGCCTTGTTAGAAGAGTCAGCCTTTCTGTCACTAGGTGATCAAACAGGTCTAGAAAAGCTGGTTTTAGAAGAAGCTCCAAGTATGCGCACTCGTAAGGTAGAGGGAAGAAAAAAACTAGCTAGATTGATTGTCAAGGTGGAAAATCCCTTAGAAATCGAGCCCTTATTAGCTAAAACAGATTCGATTCATCAATTATATAAAGGTCAAAACGGCTACGCTTTTGAAATTTACTCTCCAGAAGATGATTTGGTTTTGATCCATGCGGAAGATGATAGAGAAAGTCTAGTAGAAGTAGGAGAAAAGCCAGAATTTCAAACAGATCTGGAATCAATTTCTTTAAGTAAATTTGAGATTTCTATGGAATTACACCTCCCAACGGATGTAGATAGTTTCTTGGAACTATCTGAAATTGGGACATCACTTGATTTTATCCCAGCTCAGGGTCAAGATTTGACTGTGGACAATACGGTTACTTGGGATTTATCTATGCTCAAGTTCTTGGTCAATGAATTAGACATAGCAAGTCTTCGTAAGAAGTTTGAGTCTACAGAATATTTTATTCCTAAGTCTGAAAAATTCTTCCTTGGTAAAGATAGAAATAATGTTGAATTGTGGTTTGAAGAAGTATGAAGTGGACCAAGATTATTAAAAAAATAGAAGAACAAATCGAGGCAGGGATCTATCCCGGAGCCTCTTTTGCGTATTTTAAGGACCATCAATGGACGGAGTTCTATTTAGGCCAGAGTGACCCAGAGCATGGCTTGCAGACCGAGGCAGGACTGGTTTATGATCTAGCTAGTGTCAGCAAGGTTGTTGGGGTTGGTACCGTTTTTACCTTCTTGTGGGAAAAAGGTCAATTGGATATTGACAGACCGGTAACAGATTTTTTAGCTGAGAGTGATTATCCAGATATCACTATTCGCCAGCTCTTAACCCATGCTACAGATCTTGATCCTTTTATTCCCAATCGTGATCTTTTAACAGCTTCTGAATTAAAGGAAGCTATGTTTCATCTCAAGAGACGAAGTCAGCCAGCCTTTCTTTATTCGGATGTCCATTTTTTACTTTTGGGCTTTATTTTGGAAAGAATCTTTGATAAGGATTTGGATGAGATTTTACAGGAACAAGTTTGGAATCCTTGGAGAATGACGGAAACTCAATTTGGGCCTGTTGAGCTTGCTGTTCCAACCGTCAGAGGTGTCGAGACAGGTATGGTACATGATCCCAAGGCTCGTCTCCTGGGCAGACATGCTGGTAGTGCTGGTTTGTTTTCGACTGTAAAGGATTTACAAATCTTTTTAGAACACTATTTAGCAGATGATTTTGCAAGAGATTTGAGTCAAAATTTTTCTCCTTTGGATGACAAGGAACGTTCTTTGGCATGGAATTTGGAGGGAGATTGGCTAGACCATACGGGCTATACAGGTACCTTTATCATGTGGAATCGCCAGAAGCAAGAAGCGGCTATTTTCCTATCAAATCGTACCTATGAAAAGGATGAGAGAGCTCAATGGATATTAGACCGCAATCAAGTGATGGACTTGATTCGCAAAGAAGAGTAAGGAGAGACATGTCAAATAGTTTAAAAGGGACTCTATTAACAGTTGTGGCTGGGATTGCTTGGGGCTTGTCAGGAACGAGTGGCCAATACCTGATGGCGCACGGAATTTCGGCTCTGGTCTTGACCAACTTGCGTCTTTTAATCGCCGGTGGGATTCTCATGCTCTTGGCTTATGTTACTGCAAAGGATAGAATGCAGGCCTTTTTAAAGGATAGAAAGAGTTTGCTGTCTCTTCTCATTTTTGCTCTAATTGGCCTCTTCCTCAATCAATTTGCCTATCTAACTGCTATTCAGGAAACCAATGCAGGAACCGCGACGGTGCTTCAGTATGTTTGTCCTGTTGGGATTTTGATTTATAGCTGTATCAAGGATAAGGTGGCGCCGACACTGGGAGAGATTGTTTCTATCATATTAGCTATCGGAGGAACCTTCCTGATCGCCACTCATGGGCAGCTGGACCAGTTATCTATGACACCTGCAGGTCTGTTCTGGGGGCTCTTTTCTGCTCTGACTTACGCACTTTATATCATTTTGCCCATAGCCTTGATTAAGAAGTGGGGGAGCAGTTTGGTCATAGGTGTGGGAATGGTTATAGCTGGTTTGGTCGCCCTTCCTTTTACAGGAGTTCTACAGGCCAATATCCCGACTAGTCTTGATTTTCTCCTCGCTTTTGCGGGCATTATCCTTATCGGGACTGTCTTTGCCTATACAGCCTTCTTAAAAGGAGCCAGTCTGATTGGACCGGTCAAGTCAAGTTTGTTGGCTTCAATTGAGCCAATCTCGGCGGTTTTCTTTGCTTTCCTAATTATGAATGAACAATTTTATCCCATTGATTTTCTTGGCATGGCAATGATATTAGTTGCTGTAACACTGATTTCTTTGAAAGATTTGCTCTTAGAAAAATAAAAAGACTCTTTGTCGTCCGTGACAGAGAGTTTTTATGTAGTATTTTATACTCAATGAAAATCAAAGAGCAAACTAGGAAACTAGCCGCAGGCTGTACTTGAGTACGGCAAGGCGACGTTGACGCGGTTTGAATTTGATTTTCGAAGAGTATTAATTGTTTTCAAGATAAAATTCAAATCGTTCGCCTACATACTGACTTTTTACGTATTCAAAAGCAGTACCATCTTCTAGGTAGGAAACCTGAGTCAGCCCAAGAATAGCGTGTCCTTTTTCAACTTCCAAATAGTGGGCGATTTTTTCCTTAGCAAGACGAGCATAGATGGTCTGCTGTGATTTACCAATACGGTAGCCATGTTTTTGCAGTGTTTGGAAGAAATGACTAGTGATTTCTTCTTTTTTAAAGTCCTTAATGAATTTTTCAGGAATAGAAGCAACTTCATAAACTAGGGGAACTTGATCGGCATAGCGAACCCGCTCCATTCGGATAATATTTTCGGTAGGAGAAATTCCTAGCTTGGCAACTTCCTGCTCATTGGGAATGGTTTTTCTGTAGGAAATGAGTTGGCTCGAGGGTACTTTACCCTGGGACTTAACAATTTCAGTAAAACTGGTTGTCCCTCGCATCTTTTCTTGTACTCGAGTACTGGAAACAAAGGTGCCGCTTCCTACACGGCGCTCTAAGACGCCTTCTTCGACTAATAGAGATACGGCTTGGCGGAGGGTCATGCGACTAACCGCAAACTGCTCTGCTAAATCTCTTTCACTGGGAAGCCTCTCACCAATAGCCCAACGGTGCTCGTCAATATCCTTTTTAATCTGATCATGGATTTTCATATAAGCGGGTAGCATATTTTTCACTTCATTTCTATCTTTTCTCTATTGTACCCCAATAAACTAGAAAAAGTCAATCTTCGCCTTGTTTAGTTGGTAATTCGCCCTTATTTGTGATAGAATATTGGAAAAAGATATTTCTTTTGAGAAAGGAAAAAGATGAGCAACATATCAACTGATTTGCAAGATGTAGAAAAAATCATCGTGCTGGACTATGGTAGCCAATATAACCAGCTGATTTCACGCCGTATCCGTGAGATTGGCGTTTTTTCAGAACTAAAGAGCCATAAAATTTCAGCTGCTGAAGTTCGTGAAATCAATCCTGTAGGAATTATCCTATCAGGTGGTCCAAACTCTGTATACGAAGATGGTTCATTCGATATTGACCCAGAAATCTTCGAACTCGGAATTCCTATTTTGGGAATTTGTTATGGTATGCAGTTATTGACCCATAAACTTGGAGGAAAAGTTGTCCCTGCAGGTGATGCTGGAAATCGTGAATACGGTCAATCAACCCTAACTCACACACCATCAGCGCTTTTTGAATCAACACCTGATGAACAGACTGTTTTGATGAGCCATGGTGATGCGGTTACTGAAATTCCTGCTGACTTTGTTCGTACTGGAACATCAGCTGACTGCCCTTATGCAGCCATTGAAAACCCAGATAAACACATTTACGGTATCCAATTCCACCCTGAAGTTCGCCATTCTATATACGGAAATGATATCCTTCGTAACTTTGCCCTTAACATTTGTAAGGCTAAAGGCGATTGGTCAATGGATAACTTCATTGATATGCAGATCCAAAAAATTCGTGAAACCGTCGGTGATAAACGTGTCCTTCTTGGTCTATCAGGTGGTGTTGACTCTTCAGTTGTTGGAGTTCTTCTCCAAAAAGCGATTGGCGATCAATTGATCTGTATCTTCGTGGATCACGGTCTTCTTCGTAAAGGAGAAGCGGACCAAGTTATGGACATGCTTGGTGGTAAGTTTGGTTTGAATATCGTCAAAGCAGACGCTGCTAAACGTTTCCTTGACAAACTTGCTGGCGTTTCTGACCCTGAACAAAAACGTAAAATCATCGGTAACGAGTTTGTCTATGTCTTTGATGACGAAGCAAGCAAGCTCAAAGATGTGAAATTCCTTGCTCAAGGTACCTTATATACAGACGTTATCGAGTCTGGTACAGATACAGCTCAAACTATCAAGTCACACCACAACGTGGGTGGTCTTCCAGAAGACATGCAGTTTGAACTGATTGAACCACTCAACACTCTTTATAAAGACGAAGTTCGTGCCCTTGGTACAGAGCTTGGTATGCCAGACCATATCGTATGGCGCCAACCATTCCCAGGACCAGGACTTGCTATCCGTGTTATGGGTGAAATCACTGAAGAAAAACTAGAAACAGTTCGTGAATCAGACGCTATCCTCCGTGAAGAAATTGCCAAAGCTGGCCTTGACCGCGATATTTGGCAATACTTCACTGTTAACACAGGCGTTCGTTCAGTTGGGGTTATGGGTGACGGTCGTACGTATGACTACACAATTGCAATCCGTGCCATCACCTCTATTGATGGTATGACTGCTGACTTTGCCAAAATTCCTTGGGAAGTGCTTCAAAAAATTTCAGTACGTATCGTAAACGAAGTGGATCATGTTAACCGTATCGTCTACGATATTACAAGTAAACCACCTGCAACAGTTGAGTGGGAATAATCATCTAAGGACTAATTTATGTAGCTTAATGAGCCAGTATCTTTGGGTACTGGTTTTTACTTGTCTAGACTTTTTGGCTACTTGTTAAAATTGGTTTATATTCGATAGTTTAACAATTATTATACAAAGCTTAAAAGATTAGAATTGTCAAAACAATCTGTCTAGGCTTGATTTTATCGCTTATTTACTATAAAATGAGAAGGAAAAACGTCAAACTTTTATATTGCAAATAGGAGAAAACATGACAAAAACATTAAAACGTCCTGAGGTTTTATCACCTGCAGGGACTTTAGAGAAGTTAAAAGTAGCTGTTCAATATGGAGCGGATGCTGTCTTTATCGGTGGTCAGGCCTATGGTCTTCGTAGCCGTGCAGGTAACTTTACCTTTGAACAGATGGAAGAAGGCGTCCAGTTTGCTGCCAAGTACGGTGCCAAAGTCTATGTAGCTGCCAATATGGTTATGCACGAAGGAAATGAAGCTGGTGCTGGTGAGTGGTTCCGTAAACTGCGTGATGTCGGGATTGCAGCAGTTATCGTATCTGACCCAGCCTTGATTATGATTGCAGCAACAGAAGCACCAGGTCTTGAAATCCACCTTTCCACTCAAGCAAGTGCGACTAACTATGAAACCCTTGAGTTCTGGAAAGAGCTGGGCTTGACTCGTGTCGTTTTGGCGCGTGAGGTTTCGATGGAAGAATTAGCTGAAATCCGCAAACGTACAGATGTTGAGATTGAAGCCTTTGTCCACGGAGCCATGTGTATTTCTTACTCTGGTCGTTGTACCCTTTCTAACCACATGAGTATGCGTGATGCCAACCGTGGTGGCTGTTCTCAGTCTTGCCGTTGGAAATACGACCTTTACGATATGCCATTTGGTCAAGAACGCAAGAGCTTGAAAGGTGAAATTCCAGAAGAATTTTCGATGTCAGCCGTTGACATGTCTATGATTGACCATATCCCAGATATGATTGAAAATGGTGTGGACAGTCTGAAGATTGAAGGACGTATGAAGTCTATTCACTATGTATCAACAGTAACCAACTGCTATAAGGCAGCTGTGGATGCTTATCTTGAAAGTCCTGAAAAGTTTGAAGCGATCAAACAAGATTTGGTGGACGAGATGTGGAAGGTTGCCCAACGTGAATTGGCAACAGGTTTCTACTACGGTACACCATCTGAAAATGAGCAGTTGTTTGGTGCGCGTCGTAAAATTCCTGAGTATAAGTTTGTCGCTGAAGTGGTTTCTTATGATGATGCGACTCAAACGGCAACCATTCGTCAACGGAATGTCATCAACGAAGGCGATCAAGTTGAGTTTTATGGTCCAGGTTTCCGTCATTTTGAAACGTATATCGAAGATTTGCACGATGCCAAAGGCAATAAAATCGACCGCGCCCCAAATCCAATGGAACTCTTGACTATTAAGGTGCCTCAACCTGTTCAAGCAGGAGACATGGTTCGTGCATTAAAAGAAGGACTCATCAATCTCTATAAAGAAGATGGAACCAGCGTCACAGTTCGTGCTTAATAAGCAAGCAGGATATGAAAGATTTCTAGTTGTTTTCCCTTTAATCCTGCTCACTAAAAGAAAAGAAGTTAAAGAAAATATATCAATTTCGTCCGAGATTTCATCTCGGATTTTTTCATTATTTTTCAGAAAGACCTAGATAATGGTCGGATTTATTACAAGTTTTTTCCAATTTTTTCTATATAATAAGCTCAAAAATAGTAAAATTGTAAATAATTTCCATTAAACGCTTTCAATGTTAGTAAAAAGTTGACAAATCCAATTTTTAGGACTAAACTAAGTAAGTAAATTTTAATTAAAAGGAGAATTCGTCATGAATTTAACATTTTTCGGTCTATGTCTTGCCTGTATGGGTGTGTCTCTTGGTGAGGGTATGTTGATGAATGGTTTGTTGAAATCAGTAGCTCGCCAACCAGATATTATCGCTGAGTTTCGTAGCTTGATGTTTTTAGGGGTTGCCTTTATTGAAGGAACTTTCTTCGTAACTCTTGTCTTCTCATTTATTATTAAATAACGAAATATAAATTGGAGAAGGGAGAATGTTAGATGGAAGAAAGTATCAATCCAACCATCAATATTGGTCCTGTTACCTTTGATTTAACTTTGACAGCCTTGACTTTGCTGTCTGTGTTTCTGATTTTTGCATTTATCTATTGGGCAAGTCGTAATATGACTTTGAAACCCAAAGGTAAACAAAATGTACTAGAGTATCTCTATGATTTTGTAATTGGATTTACAGAACCTAACCTTGGTTCCCACTATGTAAAAGATTACTCACTCTTTTACTTATGTTTATTTCTTTTTATGGTCATCGCTAATAATCTTGGTTTGATGGCTAAACTTCAAACAACAGATGGGACAAACCTTTGGACATCGCCAACTGCAAATCTTTCATTTGACCTTGTCTTGTCTTTCTGTATTATTGTGATGGCGCACATTGAGGGGATTCGTCGCCGTGGGATTAAACAATACCTCAAAGGTTTTGTAACTCCTGCATTTATGACACCGATGAATCTACTTGAAGAAGTCACGAATTTCCTTTCTCTTGCTTTGCGGATTTTTGGGAATATATTTGCAGGTGAAGTAATGACAAGCTTGCTTCTTGTACTTTCACATCAGGCTATTTTTTGGTATCCAATCGCATTTGGGACAAACTTAGTTTGGACTGCATTTTCCGTGTTCATTTCTTGTGTACAGGCCTATGTCTTTACACTATTATCCTCTATGTACCTAGGAAATAAAATTAATGATGAAGAGTAGAAAGGAGTAACTGATGCACGTAACAGTAGGTGAATTAATTGGTAATTTTATTTTAATCGCTGGCTCTTTTATCCTTTTGCTAGTCTTGATTAAAAAATTTGCATGGTCTAATATTACAAGCATTTTCGAAGAAAGAGCTGAAAAGATTGCTTCAGATATTGACAGAGCTGAAGAAGCACGTCAAAAAGCGGAAGTATTGGCTCAAAAACGCGAAGATGAATTGGCTGGTAGCCGTAAAGAAGCTAAGACAATCATTGAGAATGCGAAAGAAACAGCTGAGAAAAGTAAGGCTAGTATTTTAGCAGATGCTAAACTAGAAGCAGGACGCTTAAAAGAAAAAGCAAACCAAGAAATTGCTCAAAACAAAGCTGAAGCTTTACAAAGCGTTAAGGGTGAGGTTGCAGATTTGACAATCAGCTTGGCTGGTAAAATCATCTCACAAAACCTTGATGGTCATGCCCATAAAGAACTCATTGATCAGTATATCGATCAGCTAGGAGAAGCTTAATGGACAAGAAAACAGTAAAGGTAATTGAAAAATACAGCATGCCTTTTGTCCAATTGGTACTTGAAAAAGGAGAAGAAGACCGAATCTTTTCAGACTTGACTCAAATCAAGCAAGTTGCTAAAGAAACAGGTTTACCTTCTTTTTTAAAAAAAGTGGCCGTAGACGAGTCTGACAAGGAAAAAACGATTGCTTTCTTCCAAGACTCTGTGTCACCTTTATTGCAAAACTTGATCCAGGTTCTTATCTACAATCACAGAGCAAATCTTTTTTATGATGTGCTTGTAGATTGCTTGAACCGACTTGAAAAAGAAACAAATCGATTTGAAGTGACGATTACGTCAGCTCATCCTTTAACAGATGAACAAAAGAGTCGCTTGCTCCCTTTGATTGAGAAAAAAATGTCTCTGAAAGTAAGGAGTGTAAAAGAACAAATCGATGAGAGTCTCATTGGTGGTTTTGTTATTTTTGCCAATCACAAGACAATTGATGTGAGTATTAAACAACAACTTAAAGTTGTTAAAGAAAATTTGAAATAGAAAGTGGTGTTCTTTTGGCAATTAACGCACAAGAAATCAGCGCTTTAATTAAGCAACAAATTGAAAATTTCAAACCCAATTTTGATGTGACTGAAACAGGTGTTGTAACCTATATCGGGGACGGTATCGCGCGTGCTCACGGCCTTGAAAATGCCATGAGTGGAGAGTTGTTGATTTTTGAAAACGGCTCTTATGGTATGGCTCAAAACTTGGAGTCAACAGACGTCGGTATTATCATCCTTGGTGACTTTACAGATATCCGTGAAGGCGATACAATCCGCCGTACAGGTAAAATCATGGAAGTCCCTGTAGGTGAAAGTCTGATTGGTCGTGTTGTGGATCCACTTGGTCGTCCAGTTGACGGTCTTGGAGAAATCCACACTGATAAAACTCGTCCAGTAGAAGCGCCAGCTCCTGGTGTTATGCAACGTAAGTCTGTATCAGAACCATTGCAAACTGGTTTGAAAGCTATTGACGCCCTTGTACCGATTGGTCGTGGTCAACGTGAGTTGATTATCGGTGACCGTCAGACAGGGAAAACAACTATTGCGATTGATACAATCTTGAACCAAAAAGGTCAAGATATGATCTGTATCTACGTAGCGATTGGACAAAAAGAATCAACAGTTCGTACGCAAGTAGAAACACTACGTCAGTACGGTGCCTTGGACTACACAATCGTTGTGACAGCCTCTGCTTCACAACCATCTCCATTGCTTTTCCTAGCTCCTTATGCTGGGGTTGCTATGGCAGAAGAATTTATGTACCAAGGGAAACATGTTTTGATTGTTTATGATGATTTATCAAAACAAGCGGTAGCTTATCGTGAACTGTCACTCTTGCTTCGTCGTCCTCCAGGTCGTGAAGCCTTCCCAGGGGATGTTTTCTATCTTCACAGCCGTTTGCTTGAGCGCTCAGCTAAAGTTTCTGATGAACTTGGTGGTGGATCAATTACAGCCCTACCATTTATCGAGACACAAGCAGGAGATATCTCTGCCTATATCGCAACCAACGTGATTTCTATCACTGATGGACAAATCTTCCTTGGCGATGGTCTCTTCAATGCAGGTATTCGTCCAGCCATCGATGCGGGTTCATCTGTATCACGTGTAGGTGGTTCTGCACAAATCAAAGCCATGAAAAAGGTTGCTGGTACACTTCGTATCGACCTTGCTTCATACCGTGAGTTGGAAGCCTTCACTAAGTTTGGGTCTGACTTGGATGCGGCAACACAGGCTAAATTGAACCGTGGACGTCGTACCGTTGAGGTCTTGAAACAACCTGTTCACAAACCATTGCCTGTTGAGAAACAAGTAACCATTCTTTATGCTTTGACACATGGTTTCTTGGATACTGTTCCAGTAGATGATATTGTTCGTTTCGAGGAAGAGTTCCATGCCTTCTTTGACGCTCAACATCCAGAGATTTTGGAAACCATTCGTGATACAAAAGACTTGCCAGAAGAAGCAGTCTTGGATGCTGCGATTACAGAGTTTCTCAATCAAACCAGCTTCCAATAAGAATAGAGGTGTCAGATGGCAGTATCTCTAAATGATATTAAAACAAAAATCGCCTCAACAAAAAATACGAGTCAAATCACTAATGCCATGCAAATGGTATCGGCTGCTAAGCTAGGTCGCTCTGAAGAAGCAGCTCGTAACTTCCAAGTTTATGCTCAGAAGGTTCGTAAACTTTTGACAGATATCCTTCATGGTAATGGAGCTGGTGGTTCAACCAATCCGATGTTGATTAGCCGTCCAGTTAAGAAGACAGGCTATATCGTCATTACTTCAGATCGTGGTTTGGTTGGAGGTTATAATTCTTCTATTCTGAAAGCCGTTATGGAGTTGAAGGAAGAGTACCATCCAGACGGTAAAGGTTTTGAAATGATCTGTATTGGTGGAATGGGAGCTGACTTCTTTAAGGCTCGTGGTATTCAACCACTTTATGAACTACGTGGCTTGGCAGACCAACCTAGCTTTGATGAAGTTCGTAAGATTATTTCAAAAACTGTTGAAATGTACCAAAATGAACTCTTTGATGAGCTCTATGTCTGCTACAACCACCATGTCAATACGCTAACCAGTCAAATGCGTGTGGAACAAATGCTTCCGATTGTTGACTTGGATCCCAATGAAGCGGATGAAGACTACAGCTTGACTTTTGAATTGGAAACCAGTCGAGAAGAAATTTTGGAGCAGTTGTTGCCTCAGTTTGCAGAAAGTATGATTTACGGGGCTATTATCGATGCCAAGACAGCTGAAAATGCTGCAGGTATGACAGCCATGCAAACAGCGACTGATAATGCTAAGAAAGTCATTAATGATTTGACAATTCAGTATAACCGTGCCAGACAGGCGGCGATTACACAAGAAATTACAGAAATCGTAGCGGGTGCTAGTGCCTTAGAATAGGCTCTAGTCCAGCTCGTATGAAAATGAACTTATACTCAATGAAAATCAAAGAGCAAACTAGGAAGCTAGCCGCAGGCTGCTCAAAACACTGTTTTGAGGTTGCAGATAGAGCTGACGTGGTTTGAAGAGATTTTCGAAGAGTATTAGGACCTAGTTGAGCTAGGAACCGACAGTATCTTATATAGAATAGGAGAAGGAGATGAGTTCAGGTAAAATTGCTCAGGTTATCGGTCCCGTTGTAGACGTCTTGTTTGCAGCAGGGGAAAAACTTCCTGAGATTAACAATGCACTTGTCGTCTACAAAAATGACGAAAGAAAAACAAAAATCGTCCTTGAAGTAGCCTTGGAGTTGGGAGATGGTATGGTCCGTACTATCGCCATGGAATCAACAGATGGGTTGACTCGTGGAATGGAAGTATTGGACACAGGTCGTCCAATCTCTGTACCAGTAGGTAAAGAAACTTTGGGACGTGTCTTCAACGTTTTGGGAGATACCATTGACTTGGAAGCTCCTTTTACAGAAGACGCAGAGCGTCAGCCAATTCATAAAAAAGCTCCAACTTTTGATGAGTTGTCTACCTCTTCTGAAATCCTTGAAACAGGGATTAAGGTTATCGACCTTCTTGCCCCTTACCTTAAAGGTGGTAAGGTTGGACTTTTCGGTGGTGCCGGAGTTGGTAAAACCGTCTTAATCCAAGAATTGATTCACAACATTGCCCAAGAACACGGTGGTATTTCAGTATTTACTGGTGTTGGGGAACGTACTCGTGAGGGGAATGACCTTTATTGGGAAATGAAAGAATCAGGCGTTATCGAGAAAACAGCCATGGTATTTGGTCAGATGAATGAGCCACCAGGAGCACGTATGCGTGTTGCCCTTACTGGTTTGACAATCGCTGAATACTTCCGTGATGTAGAAGGCCAAGATGTACTTCTCTTTATCGATAATATCTTCCGTTTCACTCAGGCTGGTTCAGAAGTATCTGCCCTTTTGGGTCGTATGCCATCAGCCGTTGGTTATCAACCAACACTTGCTACGGAAATGGGTCAATTGCAAGAACGTATTACATCAACTAAGAAGGGTTCTGTAACCTCTATCCAAGCTATCTATGTGCCAGCGGATGATTATACTGACCCTGCGCCAGCAACAGCCTTCGCTCACTTGGATTCTACAACAAACTTGGAACGTAAGTTGGTACAATTGGGTATTTATCCAGCCGTTGATCCACTTGCTTCAAGCTCACGTGCCTTAGCACCTGAAATCGTTGGAGAAGAGCACTATGCAGTTGCTGCTGAAGTAAAACGTGTCCTTCAACGTTACCATGAGTTGCAAGATATCATTGCTATCCTTGGTATGGATGAGCTTTCTGATGAAGAAAAGACCTTGGTTGCTCGTGCCCGTCGTATCCAGTTCTTCTTGTCACAAAACTTTAACGTTGCGGAACAATTTACTGGTCAGCCAGGTTCTTATGTTCCAGTTGCTGAAACTGTTCGTGGATTTAAGGAAATCCTTGATGGTAAACATGACCACTTGCCAGAAGATGCCTTCCGTGGTGTAGGTTCTATCGAAGATGTGATTGCAAAAGCTGAAAAAATGGGATTTTAAGAGGTGATCTATGGCTCAGTTAACTGTCCAGATCGTGACACCAGATGGTCTCGTCTATGATCACCATGCCAGCTATGTATCGGTTCGAACTCTGGATGGTGAGATGGGGATCTTGCCACGACATGAAAATATGATTGCGGTTTTAGCAGTTGATGAAGTAAAGGTAAAACGTATTGATGATGAAGATCATGTGAACTGGATTGCAGTAAACGGAGGCGTTATTGAAATTGCCAATAATACCATCACAATCG
This sequence comes from Streptococcus mitis, assembly GCF_047464945.1. GTDB lineage: Bacteria > Bacillota > Bacilli > Lactobacillales > Streptococcaceae > Streptococcus > Streptococcus mitis_EA. The sequence continues at coordinate 89,266 of NZ_JASHAX010000001.1, forward strand.
TTGCGGATTCTGCAGAACGTGCTCGTGATATCGATATCAGTCGTGCAGAACGTGCCAAGCTTCGAGCAGAGCGTGAAATTGAAGAAGCACAAGACAAAAACTTGATTGATCAAGAACGTCGTGCGAAGATTGCACTACAACGTGCCATTAACCGTATTAATGTCGGAAATAGACTATAAGAAAAAAATGAACTTGAAAATTCCAAGTTCATTTTTTATGTTTTCTTAAGGAGCAAAACTGATGCAGACTGCTTCTGGGACATGGAAGTCGTTGGAAAGTTCTGCTAGACGACCAGTTTCAGGATTGCGTTTAAAGACGGTCGCATTATCAGAGTCTTGATGGACAGCAATAAGGAATTCTTGATCTGGTGTCAAATCAAAATCACGTGGAGTTTGACCATGTGTTGGAACGATTTCTAATAACTCTAGGCTACCGTCCGCAAGGATTGTATATACTGCGATAGAATCATGACCACGGTTAGAAGCGTAGAGGTATTTACCATCTTTAGAGAGACGAATAGCAGCAGTTCCATTAAATCCTTCGTAACCGTCTGGTAAAGTTGAAATGACTTGCATGCGTTCAAATTCACCAACACCATCGTAAATTAAAACCTCGATAGTGCGATTGAGTTCACAAATCAGATAAGCGATTTTATAGTGATTATGGAAAATGATATGGCGTGAACCTGCTCCTGGCTGGCTGTGATAGGTATAGAGTTTAGATAATTTCCCCTCTTGATCAAGATCGTAAGTGATGACTTGGTCAGTTCCCAAATCACAAGTCACTAGATAGTGGTCAGGTGTTAAGTCTGTAAAGTGAACGTGGGGAGATGCTTGGTTTTCATGTGGACCTTGGCCACTGTGTTGATCTACATCACTAAGTAGAAGACTACCATCTTCCTGACGTTTATAAACGAGTACCTGTCCTTTATGGTAGTTTGCTGCATAGACCAAATCACGCTTTTCATCAACAGCAACATAACAGTGGGGAGCTCCTTCTTCAACGACATGATTTAATAAAGTCCCATCAGTTTGATAGGCTGCAATCCCCCCCTTATTGTCTTGACTACCAACGGTGTATAAATGTTGGTGCTGGTCAAAAGCAAGATAGGTTGGACTTGGCTCAGGTGCAAAAAGTTCTAGATTTGCAAGTTGACCAGTTTCTGTATCAAAGTCTGCCTTATAAATCCCTTGAGAAGTACGACGTGTATAAGTTCCAAAATAAACAGTTTCTTTCATAACTTTACCTCTATATAAAGATAAGACTATTATATCACAAAAATGGTAGTATGAAAAAATCAAGCTTGGCAAGTGTTTTGCCTAATTCTTTTCATGATAATATCAAGAATGTTTTCATTGATTTACTTAACAAAAGTGATATAATAATCCTATACAAATTATCAAAGGAGTTTGACTATGAAAAAACGTGTTTTCTTAGCAGCAGGAGTTGCTGTACTCTCGGCAGCTGTCCTAGCAGCGTGTTCATCTGGTAATGCTAATAAAGAAGCAAATAAACCAGTTACTTATGCCTATGTATTTTCATCAGATCCTTCGACTCTGGATTATACAGTTTCTGGAAATGTCAGCACAAAACAGGTCACAGGTAACGTTATTGACGGTTTACTTGAAAATGACCAATATGGGAATCTGGTTCCATCAGTTGCAGAAGATTAGACTGTTTCCAAAGATGGTTTGACCTATACCTATAAAATCCGTCAGGGTGTCAAATGGTATACCAATGAGGGGGAAGAGTATGGTGAAGTCAAGGCTCAGGACTTTGTAACTGGTCTGAAGCATGCAGCAGATAAAAAATCACAGGCCCTCTATTTGGTACAGGAATCAATTAAAGGATTGGATGACTATGTAAATGGGAAAACAACGGATTTTTCTACTGTTGGTGTAAAAGCAACAGACGATTATACTGTTGTTTATACTTTGAATCATCCAGAATCTTTCTGGAATTCAAAAACAACAATGGGAGTTCTTGCACCAGTAAATGAAGACTTTTTAGCTTCTAAAGGAGATGACTTTGGTAAACCAACTGATGTAACGAGCATTCTATACAATGGGCCTTATCTCCTCAAAGGCCTTACATCTAAGTCTTCTATCGAAATGACCAAAAATCAAAACTACTGGGATAAACAAAATGTCTTTATTGATGATATCAAGTTATCCTTCTTTGATGGCCAAGATGCAGACTCCCTAGGACGCGGTTTTGATGAGGGACATTATCCAGCTGCGCCTCTCTTTAAAAACTCTGCCAACTATGAACGTCTAAAAGAAAAATACAAGGATAATATTGTGTATGGTCAACAGCGTGGGGGAGTTTTTTATATCTCAACCAATATCGACCGTGTAAATTACAATCACACTGCTAAAACAAGTGATGCAGAAAAAACTTCTACTAAGAAAGCCTTGTTAAACAAAGATTTCCGTCAAGCCTTGGCTTTTGCGGTAGATCGTAAAGCAGGGATCTCTCAAGTATTTGGTGATGAAGTAGGACCTCGTAAGTTACGGACAAGTTTCACTCCTCCAACATTTGTTCAAGTAGGAGATCAAACATTTGGTCAAGTTACTAAGACAGAATTGGATAAATTGGATAATATCTGGAAAGATGTCAGTCTTGATGATGCCCAAGATTCACTTCATAATGTAGACAAGGCTAAGGCTAAGTTTGAAGCTGCTAAGAAAACTCTCCAAGCTGATGGAGTACAGTTCCCAATTCATTTAGATTTGCCAATTTCTTCATCAAATCCAGATTTTATTCGTCAGGTTCAGTCTTATAAACAATCCATTGAGGAAGCCTTAGGCTCTGACAATGTAGTTGTTGATATTCAACAAGTTTCTGATGACGAATTGGGAAGTATGACTGTTCTAGCTACTTCCAATACCAATACCGACTGGGATATTAATGCAGTCAGTGGTTGGAGTCCAGACTTTGCTGATCCATCGACTTATCTAGATGTATTTGATCCAACTTCAGGTCCAAGTCTCCTAAGTGCTCTTGGTGTAGCACCAGGAACAGACAATCCAGTCATTAAAACAGTTGGATTGGATAAATACAAAGAATTGATTGATGATGCAAACAGTGAGAAAACGGACCTTCAAAAACGTTATTCCAAATATGCTAAGGCCCAAGCTTGGTTGTCAGATAGTGCACTTGTTACTCCAGTATACTCTGATGGTGCTCAAATGCTAGTGACGAAAATGGTTCCTGGCAGTGGTGCCGGTGGCTGGGTAGGTGACAAGACTAGTGAAAATAGCTACAAGTATCTGAAAATCCAAGATAAGATTGTCACTACTAAAGAAATGGATGAGTTCCGCAAGAAATTTGCTGATGAAAAAGCCAAATCAAACGCTGATTATCAGAAGAACTTAGACCATCATATTCAAGACTAATCGAATCTCCTCTTTTGAGGGGATTTTTTATGTCGCTGTCTCTATGTAAGCACTTTAAAAAAGAGTTATTTTGATTCAAAAATGGTATAATGAGAGAGCGACAGAAAGGAATTATATATGGAACAAAAAGAGAAACATTTTAGCCTATCTTGGTTTTTCAAGTGGTTTTTGGATAACAAGGCCATTACGGTATTCTTAGTAACCTTATTATTGGGACTCAATCTGTTTATTTTAAGTAAGATTAGTTTTCTATTTTCACCTGTTTTAGACTTTTTAGCAGTTGTGATGTTGCCGGTCATTCTATCCGGTCTGCTATATTATTTATTGAATCCTATTGTTGATTGGATGGAGAAGCATAAGATTAATCGCGTTATAGCTATCACTATTGTCTTTGTCATCATCGCCCTCTTTATCATTTGGGGCTTGGCAGTAGCCATTCCAAATCTGCAACGTCAGGTTTTAACTTTTGCAAGAAATGTACCAATCTACCTTGAAGATGCTGATCGAGTTATTGATGATTTGGTCACCAAGCGTTTGCCAGATGATTTCAGACCCCAGTTAGAGCAAGTTTTGACAAACTTCTCAAGTCAGGCTACAGTTTGGGCAAGTAAGGTTTCATCTCAGGCAGTCAACTGGGTGAGCGCCTTTATTAGCGGGGCTTCTCAAGTGATTGTTGCCTTGATTATCGTTCCGTTCATGCTCTTTTATCTCTTACGTGATGGGAAAGGCCTGCGTCACTATTTGACCCAATTCATGCCAACGAAATTGAAAGAACCTGTTGGACAAGTTTTATCAGATGTGAATCAGCAGTTGTCAAACTATGTTCGAGGACAAGTAACAGTGGCTATTATTGTTGCGGTAATGTTTATCATCTTCTTCAAGATCATTGGTCTACGCTATGCGGTTACGCTGGGTGTTACTGCTGGTATTTTAAATCTGGTTCCTTATCTTGGTAGCTTCCTAGCCATGCTTCCTGCCTTAGTATTGGGCTTGATTGCAGGGCCAATCATGCTTTTAAAAGTGGTGATTGTCTTTATCGTAGAACAAACTATTGAAGGCCGTTTTGTGTCTCCATTGATTTTGGGAAGTCAATTAAACATCCATCCCATTAATGTTCTCTTTGTCTTGTTAACTTCAGGATCCATGTTTGGTATTTGGGGAGTCTTGCTCGGTATTCCGGTTTATGCCTCTGCTAAAGTTGTCATTTCGGCGATTTTTGAATGGTATAAGGTAGTCAGTGGTCTATATGAACTAGAGGGAGAGGAAGTCAAGAGTGAACAATAGTCAACAGATGTTACATGCCTTGGAGGAACAAGATTTAACCAAGGCTGAGCACTATTTCGTCAAAGCGTTAGAAAGTGATCCAAGTGACCTTCTTTATGAGTTAGCCACTTATCTAGAAGGAATTGGTTTCTATCCTCAGGCTAAGGAAATTTACCTGAAAATTGTAGAGGATTTCCCAGAGGTTAATCTAAATCTAGCAGCAATTGCTAGCGAGGATGGTCAAATCGAAGAAGCCTTTGCTTACCTAGAGGAAATCCAACCCGACAGTGACTGGTATGTTTCGGCTTTGGCTCTGAAGGCAGACCTTTACCAGCTGGAAGGTTTGACAGATGTGGCGCGTGAGAAATTATTGGAGGCTTTGAGTTATTCAGAGGATCCTCTCTTGATATTGGGATTAGCAGAGTTGGATAGTGAGTTGGCAAATTACCAAGAAGCTATTCAAGGCTATGCTCAGTTAGATAATCGCTCGATTTATGAGCAAACAGGTATTTCTACCTATCAACGAATTGGCTTTGCCTATGCCCAGTTAGGAAAATTTGAAACGGCCACAGAATTTTTAGAAAAAGCCCTGGAGTTGGAATACGATGACCTAACAGCTTTTGAGTTGGCCAGTCTTTACTTTGATCAAGAAGAATACCAAAAAGCTGTCCTTTATTTTAAGCAGCTCGATACCATTTCACCTGATTTTGAAGGATATGAGTATGGTTACAGTCAGGCCTTACATAAGGAACATCAAGTTGCAGAAGCCCTGCGCATTGCTAAGCAAGGCTTGGAGAAAAATCCCTTTGAAACTCGCCTCTTGCTAGCTGCTTCACAATTTTCTTATGAATTACATGATGCTAGCGGAGCAGAAAATTATCTCCTTACTGCAAAAGAAGACGCTGAGGATACAGAAGAAATCTTGCTTCGTTTGGCAACTATTTATCTGGAGCAGGAGCGTTATGAGGATATTCTAGATTTGCAGAGCGAGGAGCCAGAAAACCTTTTGACCAAGTGGATGATTGCTCGTTCTTATCAAGAATTGGACGATTTAGATGCTGCCTATGATCATTACCAAGAGTTGGCAGGTGATTTGAAGGACAATCCAGAATTTCTAGAACACTATATCTATCTCTTGCGTGAATTGGGCTACTTTGAGGAAGCAAAAGTAAATGCACAAGCTTACTTAAAACTGGTTCCAGACGATGTTCAAATGCAAGAACTATTTGAGAGATTGTAAAAATCTATACATTACAGAAAACTGCAAGTTATGGCTCTAGAGGATAACTGCAGTTTTTTTGTTTTAAAAAGTACCATTTTTAACTAATACTCAATGAAAATCAAAGAGCAAACTAGGAAACTAGCCGCAGGTTGCTCAAAACACTGTTTTGAGGTTGTAGATAAGACTGACGAAGTCAGCTCAAAACACTGTTTTGAGGTTGTGGATAGAACTGACGAAGTCAGTAACCATACCTACGGCAAGGCGACGTTGACGTGGTTTGAAGAGATTTTCGAAGAGTATAATATATTCTCTTGAAAAAAGTTATAACTAGGACTATAATATAAAATTATGAGTGATAGAGGAGGGAAATAATGCTTGATACGATAGCTTTACCGATTGAAGTCCGACATATTATTCTCATTTTGTTGTCTTGTTTTTCTGGTTTTATCATTGGCTATGAAAGAAAGTCTAAGCACAAGCAGGCTGGGAGAAAGACTCATATCTTGGTTGCCTTAACTGCAACTTTAATGATGATTTTATCAAAAGAAGCTTTCTTGGATACGCCTAATTATGATACTTCTAGGGTTGCGGCCCAAATTGTCAGTGGAATTAGTTTCATTGGTGGTGGTATTATTTTCATGAGGGATAAAAAAATCAGTGGGATTACCACAGCAGCTGGTATTTGGGCAACTGCAGGGATTGGGATGGCAATTGGTGCAGGATTTGCTTTTCTAGGCTTATTTTGCAGTCTGATTGTCGTCTCTGTTCAGAAAAGTAGTTCCAAATTTTTGAAAAGCGATACCCATTATCATATCAGAATGACTGGATTTGTTACCAATAAACCTTCAATTGATACCTTGAATATTCTCATTGAACAGAAGGGATTTTATAATCTAAATATTGATATGGACAGGAATGAAAGTGGCTATAATCTCACAATTAGAGCTGATCACGATAAGTCCATTTCTTACAAAAATATGGCTGAGGTTTTATGGCAATGCGACGAGAATTTTTATATAAATCAGGTTAAGATTGTTTCATTAGAAGGATAGAGTTTTGTTTTCATAGCAAAACTCTTATTGGTGAATGGGGAAAGATACTTCTTATTCCCTATACTATGTGTCAGGAGGAATTGACATAAAAGAATCATATTATCGCAGATAACATAATGAATTGGGAATGTCTTGAAAACAAAGATTAGTTTATAAGTTTTGGAATCGCTTTCTATCACAATCTTTCGGAAAAGTAGTTGCTAAAAGATGTAAAAATTGATAGAATAAGGATTGTCTAAAAAATTTTAAGGAGAATCTATCAAATGGATTTCACATGGGCAATTAAATATGCCACTGAATTTTTGGGAACTGCTATTTTGATCATTCTTGGAAATGGTGCAGTTGCCAACGTTGAACTTAAAGGTACGAAAGGTCACCAAAGTGGCTGGATCGTTATCGCTGTTGGTTATGGTATGGGGGTTATGATCCCAGCCTTGATGTTTGGTAACGTATCTGGTAACCACATTAACCCAGCCTTCACTCTTGGACTTGCAATCAGCGGTCTCTTCCCTTGGGCACAAGTTGCGCCTTATATCATCGCACAAGTTTTGGGTGCTATCTTTGGTCAAGCCTTGGTTGTGGCAACACACCGCCCATACTACTTGAAAACTGAAAATCCAAACAACATTTTGGGTACTTTCTCAACAATTTCAAGTTTGGATAATGGTACAAAAGAATCACATTTTGCAGCAACTGTTAATGGTTTTGTAAATGAGTTTGTTGGATCATTTGTTCTTTTCTTTGCAGCCCTTGGAATGACTAAAAACTTCTTTGGTTCTGAAGTGCTTCAATACATGAAACAAATGGCTAGTCAAGCAGGTCAAAATGTTGATTTTTCTGATTTAGCAATCAAAGCCCAAGTAGCACCACATACTGCTTCAGGACTTTCAGTAGCTCACTTGGCACTTGGATTCCTTGTTATGGCCTTGGTAACATCACTTGGTGGACCTACAGGACCTGCCTTGAACCCTGCTCGTGACTTGGGACCACGTCTCCTTCATGCTTTCCTTCCAAAATCAGTTCTTGGTGAGCACAAAGGCGATTCAAAATGGTGGTATTCTTGGGTACCAGTAGTAGCACCGATCGCAGCAGCAATTGCGGCAGTAGCTATTTTCAAATTCCTTTACCTATAAGAAATTGAGTTCTCTATCTATTGTAATAGATTGAAGAAAAATTAAAAACGCATAATATTGTACTGACCCCAAAAGTTAGACAATTAATTTAAGCAAAGGATTTAGTTCTGTATTGTACAGGGCTAAGTCCTTTTAGTTTTACCTTAATTCGTTTGTTGTTGTAGCAATCAATTGTAGTAATCAATATAGTCTACAATAGCTTGTTCCAAGTGTTCAAGTGACTGAAACGTATTCTCATAACCATAAAACATTTCAGACTTAAGAATGCCAAAGAAAGATTCCATCATACCGTTATCTGGGCTATTTCCCTTACGTGACATAGATGGCTGGATTCCCTTATTCTTTAAAAAATGATGATAGAAATCGTGTTGGTATTGCCCTCCTTGGTCACTATGGAGAATTGTATTTTCGTAATGGTTCTCTGTAAAGGCTTGTTCTAGCATAGCTTTCATTTGTACTAAGTTCGGCGAAGTAGAAAGATTGTAGGAGATAATTTCGCTGTTAAAGCCATCTAAAACTGGTGATAAATAAAGCTTTAGTCTACTTGCTGGAATGGCAAATTTTGTCACATCTGTGTAGCATTTTTGCATTGGTTTGGTTGCTTCAAATTGACGTTGAATAAGATTATCTGCCTTCTTGCCAACATCTCCTTGGTATGAAGAATACTTCCGTTTACGGCGAATTCGAGCCGTTAAACCAAGTACTTTCATCAGACGCTGCGCCTTCTTATGGTTCACTACGAAGCCACGATTTCGTAATTCTAGAGTCATGCGACGATAGCCGTAATTTCCTTTATGCTCAGTATAAATTGACTGAATTTCAGCTTTAATATCATAATCTTTATCGCTTTGATCCAGCTGTTTTAAGTGGTAATAATAGGTTGAACGGGCAAGCTTAATAATCTTTAGAAGAATATCTAAAGAAAACTCTGTTACCAGTCCTTGAACAATTTCCGTTTTTCTTCTTGCTCCTTTTCGTCCCTCAATCGGAGTTCTCTCAACTTTTTTAGAATGGCATTCTCCGCTCTCAAGTACTCATTTTCTGCTTGAAGACATTCTAATTCTGTCATATCTTCAAATCTCTTCTTTGGTTTACGTCCCATTTTAGGTGGTCTCCCTCTTGTTCTCGCAACAATAGTATACCCGTTTTTCTTATATTGTGCCAGCCAATTAGAAAGTAATCCACTACTTGGAAGAGCATAATCCAGAGACGCCCTAATTTGTGAATGCCCCTCAAGAAGAACTTTATCAATGATCTCTTGTTTTAGTTCAGGAGAATAGTAACAATTCTTTCCTTTTTTTGACGATTTCTATTCCATAACGATCAATCGATTTAATCATGTACTGAAGATTAGAAATGTTTATCCCAAATTGATTTGAAAGTGGTCTAAAGCTCTCTCCTTTCTTTCTTAATTCATATATTTGAACTTTATCTTCATAAGTTAATTTCATAATAAAAACACCCCAAAAGTTAGATTTTTATGTCTAACTTTTGGGGGTCAGTACATTCTATTCAGATCTTTTTTGTTATCCTTGACATTACTGATGGCCCGTAAGCCGTAGTTATAGACTCCATAAGTCGCAAAGGGCAAGAAAAATGACAAAATAGTGTCGACTGAGTTGAAGTAACCATAGTCAGTTCGGGCCAAGATACGCGCGACATAGGTTCCAGTTAGGATGGGAAAAATAATATTCAAGACACGAATTCCCATGTAAGATAGAGCATTTAATTTTATACTTTTCATTCAATTTACCTCGTTTTTTGTTATATCATAAAGTTAGCTAATAAGAAATGAAGTGTAGTAAGTCAAGCAATCACTTTGAAGTTTCAAAGTTTGATTTTAAGCTTTCTTTAAGAAAACTATATTATTCTGAAGAACTCTAAAATTTCACAGCCATTTATTGGTAATGACTACAGAATTCCTAGTCATTACTAGAAATGGACTAGTTTCTTTGAATAATAGAACTCCTTAAACCTTCTATTCTAGAACGGGAGGGTCGGTATTTCTTTCATGATAGGACTAGATTGTGGTATAATAGAGAGAATAAGTTTTTTTAGTAAGACAAAGGAGAAAACAGATGATTTATGCAGGAATTCTTGCTGGTGGAACTGGCACACGCATGGGAATCAGTAACTTGCCAAAACAATTTTTAGAGCTAGGTGATCGACCTATTTTGATTCATACAATTGAAAAATTTGTTTTGGAACCAAGTATTGAAAAAATTGTAGTTGGGGTTCATGGAGACTGGGTTTCTCATGCAGAAGATCTTGTAGATAAATATCTTCCTCTTCATAAGGAACGTATCATCATTACAAAGGGTGGTGCTGACCGCAATACAAGTATTGAGAAAATCATTGAAGCCATTGATGCTTATCGTCCGCTTACTCCAGAGGATATCGTTGTTACCCACGATTCTGTTCGTCCATTTATTACACTTCGCATGATTCAGGACAATATCAAACTTGCTCAAAATCATGACGCAGTGGATACAGTGGTAGAAGCGGTTGATACTATCGTTGAAAGTACCAATGGTCAATTCATTACAGATATTCCAAATCGTGCTCATCTTTATCAAGGACAAACACCTCAAACATTCCGTTGCAAGGACTTCATGGACCTTTATGGCTCTCTTTCTGCTGAAGATAAAGAAATCTTGACAGATGCATGTAAAATCTTTGTGATCAAAGGAAAAGATGTGGCCTTGGCCAAGGGTGAATATTCAAATCTTAAAATCACAACCGTAACAGATTTGAAGATTGCAAAAAGTATGATTGAGAAAGACTAGTAAAATGATTAATCAAATTTATCAACTAACTAAGCCTAAGTTTATCAATGTCAAATATCAGGAAGAGGCTATTGACCAAGAGAATCATATCCTTATCCGTCCTAATTATATGGCGGTCTGTCATGCGGATCAGCGTTACTACCAAGGGAAACGTGATCCCAAGGTTTTGAATAAAAAACTTCCAATGGCAATGATTCACGAGTCATGTGGAACCGTTATTTCTGACCCTACGGGAACCTATGAGGTTGGGCAAAAAGTTGTTATGATTCCTAATCAGCCTCCTATGCAGAGTGATGAAGAATTCTATGAGAACTACATGACAGGGACCCATTTCTTGTCTAGTGGATTTGATGGCTTTATGAGAGAGTTTGTTTCTCTCCCTAAAGACCGTGTGGTGGCTTATGATGCTATCGAAGATACGGTTGCAGCCATTACAGAGTTTGTCAGTGTTGGCATGCACGCTATGAATCGTCTATTGACCCTTGCTCATAGCAAGCGTGACCGAATCGCCGTTATTGGAGATGGAAGTTTAGCTTTTGTGGTTGCCAATATTATCAACTATACTTTGCCAGAAGCAGAGATTGTAGTTATTGGTCGTCATTGGGAGAAATTGGAACTCTTCTCTTTTGCCAAAGAATGCTATATTACTGATAATATTCCTGAAGATTTGGCCTTTGACCATGCTTTTGAGTGTTGTGGTGGTGATGGTACTGGACCAGCCATTAATGACTTGATTCGCTATATTCGTCCTCAAGGAACGATTCTCATGATGGGTGTTAGCGAGTATAAAGTCAATCTCAATACACGCGATGCCTTAGAAAAGGGCTTGCTCTTGGTTGGTTCCTCTCGTTCTGGTCGCATTGATTTTGAAAATGCAATCCAAATGATGGAAGTCAAGAAATTTGCCAATCGTCTCAAAAATATTCTTTATCTAGAAGAACCTGTAAGAGAAATTAAAGATATTCACCGTGTCTTTGCAACCGATTTAAACACAGCCTTTAAAACCGTGTTTAAGTGGGAAGTATAAGAACTGGAGGTTAATTGTGGAGAAAATCATTAAAGAAAAAATTTCTTCCCTACTTAGTCAAGAAGAGGAAGTCCTCAGTGTTGAACAACTGGGGGAATGACCAATCAAAACTATTTGGCCAAAACAACAAATAAGCAATACATTGTTAAATTCTTTGGTAAAGGGACAGAAAAGCTGATCAATCGTCAAGATGAAAATTACAATCTTGAACTACTAAAGGATTTAGACTTAGATGTAAAAAATTATCTTTTTGATATTGAAGCTGGTATCAAAGTAAATGAGTATATCGAATCTGCAATCACGCTTGATTCAACGTCAATCAAGACCAAATTTGATAAAATTGCTCCAATTTTACAAACCATTCATGCTTCTGGCAAGGAATTAAGAGGAGAATTTGCTCCTTTTGAAGAAATTTAAAAATACGAATCTTTGATTGAGAAAAAAATCCCTTATGCCAACTATGAAGCAGTTAGAGAAGAAGTCTTCTCCTTAGAGAAAAGACTGGCTGACTTAGGTGTTGACAGAAAATCTTGTCATATTGATTTGATGCCTGAAAACTTTATCGAGTCACCACAAGGACGACTTTATCTGATTGACTGGGAATATTCATTAATGAACGATCCAATGTGGGATTTGGCTGCTCTCTTTTTAGAGTCTGAATTCACTCGTCAAGAGGAAGAAGCCTTCTTATCTCACTATGAGAGTGAGCAAACACCTGTCTCTCGTGAAAAGATTGCCATTTATAAAATTTTACAAGATGCTATTTGGAGTCTATGGACAGTCTACAAAGAAGAGCAAGGTGCAGATTTTGGTGACTATGGTGTGAGTCGTTACCAAAGAGCTGTTAAAGGTTTGTCATATTATGGAGGTTTAGATGAAAAATAAAAATGGAGTTTCTTTTGGTCTACTCTCAGGTATTTTCTGGGGGTTAGGTCTAACGATTAGTGCTTATATCTTTTCGATTTTTACAGATTTGTCGCCCTTTGTGGTGGCCGCTGCTCACGATTTCTTGAGTATCTTTATCCTACTAGCTTTTCTTTTAGTAAAAGAAGGAAAAGTTCGTCTCTCAATTTTCTTAAATATTCGCAATGTTAGTGTGATCGTTGGAGCCTTGCTAGCTGGTCCTATCGGTATGCAGGCCAATCTTTATGCGGTTAAGTATATCGGGAGTTCCTTAGCTTCATCTGTATCGGCTATCTACCCTGCAGTTTCAGTTTTATTGGCTTTCTTCTTTTTAAAGCACAAGATTTCAAAAAATACTGTGTTTGGGATTGTCTTGATTATTGGAGGGATAATTGCTCAGAAATTAGAAGAAATTCTTAAAAACGAAAATTAAAGATTCCAACATCTGGCTAAAATAGTCGGATGTTTTTTTGATTTTTTACGAATAAATAGATGAGTAGATAAAGAAATGGAGTTATTTATGAAAATCACAAACTATGAAATCTATAAGTTAAAAAAATCAGGTTTGACCAATCAACAGGTTTTGAAGGTCCTAGAATATGGTGAAAATGTTGATCAGGAGCTTTTGTTGGGTGATATTGCAGATATATCAGGTTGCAGAAATCCAGCTGTTTTTATGGAACGTTATTTTCAGATAGACGATAAGCATTTGGAGAAGGAGTTTAAAAAATTTCCATCTTTCTCTATTTTAGATGACTGTTATCCTTGGGATTTGAGTGAAATATATGATGCGCCTGTACTTTTATTTTACAAGGGAAATCTTGACCTCTTAAAATTCTCGAAGGTAGCAGTCGTGGGCAGTCGTGCTTGTAGCAAACAGGGAGCTAAGTCAGTTGAAAAAGTCATTCAAGGCTTGGAAAATGAACTGGTTATCGTCAGTGGCTTAGCCAAGGGCATTGACACAGCAGCTCATATGACAGCACTTCAGAATGGCGGTAAAACCATTGCAGTGATTGGAACAGGTCTGGATGTGTTTTATCCTAAAGCCAATAAACGCTTGCAAGACTACATCGGCAATGACCATCTGGTTCTCAGTGAATATGGACCTGGCGAACAACCTCTGAAATTTCATTTTCCTGCCCGTAATCGCATCATTGCTGGACTTTGCCGTGGCGTGATTGTAGCAGAGGCTAAGATGCGCTCGGGGAGTCTCATTACCTGTGAGCGAGCAATGGAAGAAGGGCGCGATGTTTTTGCTATTCCTGGTAGCATTTTAGATGGACTATCAGACGGTTGCCATCATTTGATTCAAGAAGGGGCAAAATTGGTCACCAGCGGGCAGGATGTTCTTGCAGAATTTGAATTTTAAGACGAAATTTCTCCTTCTAGACCAACTTTTCTTCTATATATAGGAGCTAAGTCTTGACAGTTATGGCAAAATGGTTTACACTTTATAAAGTTTATTACTTTGAAAAGGTGTGATACTGTGGCTACGGCAACAAAAAAGAAAAAATCAACAGTTAAAAAAAATCTAGTAATCGTGGAGTCGCCTGCTAAGGCCAAGACGATCGAAAAATATCTAGGCAGAAACTACAAGGTTTTAGCCAGTGTCGGGCATATCCGTGATTTGAAGAAATCCAGTATGTCAGTCGATATTGAAAATAATTATGAACCGCAATATATCAATATCCGAGGAAAAGGTCCTCTTATCAATGACTTGAAAAAAGAAGCTAAAAAAGCTAATAAAGTCTTTCTGGCAAGTGACCCGGACCGTGAAGGAGAAGCGATTTCTTGGCATTTGGCCCACATTCTCAACTTGGATGAAAATGATGCCAACCGTGTGGTCTTCAATGAAATCACCAAGGATGCGGTCAAAAATGCTTTTAAAGAACCTCGCAAGATTGATATGGACTTAGTCGATGCCCAACAGGCTCGTCGTGTCCTAGACCGCTTGGTAGGCTATTCGATTTCGCCTATTTTGTGGAAGAAAGTTAAGAAGGGCTTGTCAGCAGGTCGCGTTCAGTCTATTGCGCTTAAGTTAATCATTGATCGTGAGAATGAAATCAACGCCTTCCAGCCAGAAGAATACTGGACAATTGATGCTGTCTTTAAAAAGGGAACCAAGCAATTTCAGGCTTCCTTCTATGGAGTGGATGGTAAAAAGCTGAAACTGACTAGTAATGATGAGGTCAAAGAAGTCTTGTCTCGTCTGACTGGTAAAGATTTTTCAGTGGATCAGGTAGATAAGAAAGAGCGCAAACGCAATGCTCCTTTACCTTATACTACTTCATCTATGCAGATGGATGCTGCCAATAAAATCAATTTCCGTACTCGAAAAACCATGATGGTTGCCCAACAGCTCTATGAAGGAATTAATATCGGTTCTGGTGTTCAAGGTTTGATTACCTATATGCGTACCGATTCGACTCGTATCAGTCCAGTAGCGCAGAACGAAGCAGCAAGTTTCATTACGGACCGTTTTGGTAGCAAGTATTCTAAGCATGGTAGCAAGGTCAAAAATGCTTCAGGAGCTCAGGATGCCCACGAGGCTATTCGCCCGTCTAGCGTCTTTAATACACCTGAAAGTATTGCTAAGTATCTGGACAAGGATCAGCTCAAGCTTTATACTCTTATCTGGAATCGTTTTGTGGCGAGCCAGATGACAGCTGCTGTCTTTGATACTATGGCTGTTAAATTGTCTCAAAATGGAGTTCAATTTGCTGCCAATGGTAGTCAGGTTAAGTTTGATGGTTATCTTGCCATTTATAATGATTCTGATAAGAATAAGATGTTACCAGATATGGCTGTTGGAGATGTGGTCAAACAGGTCAATAGCAAACCAGAGCAACATTTCACTCAACCGCCTGCTCGTTATTCTGAAGCGACACTGATCAAGACCTTGGAGGAAAATGGTGTTGGACGTCCATCCACCTATGCGCCAACCATTGAAACTATTCAGAAACGTTATTATGTTCGCCTTGCAGCCAAACGTTTTGAACCAACAGAGTTGGGAGAAATTGTTAACAAGCTCATCGTTGAATATTTCCCAGATATCGTAAACGTGACCTTCACAGCTGAAATGGAAGGCAAGCTGGATGATGTCGAAGTCGGAAAAGAGCAGTGGCAACGTGTTATAGACGCCTTTTACAAACCATTTTCTAAAGAAGTCGCCAAGGCTGAAGAAGAAATGGAAAAAATCCAAATCAAGGATGAACCAGCTGGATTTGACTGTGAAGTGTGTGGCAGCCCAATGGTCATTAAACTTGGTCGTTTTGGTAAGTTCTACGCTTGTAGTAATTTCCCAGATTGCCGTCATACCCAAGCAATCGTGAAAGAGATTGGTGTAGAGTGTCCAAGTTGTCATCAGGGACAAATCATTGAACGCAAAACCAAACGTAATCGCTTCTTCTATGGTTGCAATCGCTATCCAGAATGTGAATTTACCTCTTGGGACAAGCCTGTTGGTCGTGACTGTCCAAAATGTGGCAACTTCCTCATGGAGAAAAAAGTCCGTGGTGGTGGCAAGCAGGTTGTTTGTAGCAAGGGTGACTACGAAGAAGAAAAGATTAAATAAGAGGAGAGTCCTGAAAGTGAATTTCAGGCTCTTTTTGGTTGGAACTTGACAAAATTCATCATTTTATGCGAAACTAGAAGAAGATTATTTTAACTAGGAGTAGTTATGCGTATTATTTATCTAATTATTGGTTTTTTATCACTGGCCTTGGCTATTGTTGGGGTAGTTTTACCCTTGTTACCCACAACGCCTTTTCTTTTGTTGTCTATTGCTTGTTTTTCTAGAAGTTCCAAGCGCTTCGAAGATTGGCTTTATCATACCAAGCTCTATCAAGCATATGTAGCTGATTTTCGCGAGACTAGGTCTATTGCGCGTGAACGCAAAAAAAAAATCATTGTATCTATCTACATCTTGATGGGAATTTCCATTTATTTTGCCCCTCTCTTACCAGTCAAAATCGGTCTGGGAGCCTTGACCATCTTTATCACTTATTATCTCTTCAAGGTCATTCCAGACAGAGAATAGTTAAAATAGTAGTTATTTGCCTTGATAAAATTGAAAGTATATTCAGAACAATATGATATAATAAATTTAAAGTAATCTTCAAGGAGAATCAAATGATTTACGAATTTTGTGCTGAGAATGTGACCTTGCTTGAAAAAGCGATGCAGGCTGGAGCTCGTCGAATCGAACTTTGTGACAATCTAGCAGTTGGTGGGACAACCCCCAGCTATGGAGTAGCTAAGGCAGCAGTTGAACTGGCAGCTAACTATGATACGACCATTATGACCATGATTCGGCCACGTGGTGGCGACTTTGTCTATAATGATATGGAAATTGCTATTATGCTAGAAGACATTCGGTTGACTGCTCAGGCTGGAAGTCAAGGAGTTGTATTTGGGGTTTTAACTGCTGATAAGAAGTTGGATATGCCTAATCTGGAGAAGCTAATTGCGGCATCAAAAGGAATGGAAATTGTCTTTCATATGGCCTTTGATGAATTGAGTGATGAAGACCAGTTGGAAGCTATTGACTGGCTTAGCCAAGCTGGAGTCACTCGTATCCTGACTCGTGCGGGTGTGTCTGGCGATTCACTAGAAAAGCGTTTTGCTCACTACCACAGAATTTTGGAACATGCTAAAGGTAAAATTGAAATTTTACCAGGTGGGGGGATTGACTTGGACAACCGTCAAACCTTTATCGACCAGCTAGGTGTGACACAATTGCACGGAACCAAGGTTGTCTTTTAAAAAATAGAAAGGAACTGCTAGCTTTGGGTAGCAGTTTTCACTTATGTTTGAAATTTTTAAATCCTATCAGTTTAATCAAGAAAAGGCTTATGCTTATGGTTTTGTAGAAAGTAGTGGAGTCTGGATCTATAGTTGCCAGATTTTGCAGGGTGACTTTGTCATGACTGTGTCCATCACTGCTGATAATGTGAGTTTTCAGGTCTTTGATCAGGAAATGGGTGACCTCTATCCTCAAGTTCATATGGAAAGTATGACAGGAAGTTTTGTTGCAAGTGTCCGTGAGGCTTGTCTGGAGATTCTCTACCAGATTCGGAAGGCTTGTTTTGATGTGCAGGATTTTATCTGTCCTCAGACTAAGCGTATCATGGCTCAGATTCAGGAAAAGTACGGAAATCAGTTGGAGTATCTGTGGGAGAAATCGCCTGATACGGCAGTGTTAAGACATGAAAGTAATAAAAAGTGGTATGCCGTCTTGATGAGAATCTCTTGGGATAAGCTGGAAAAGGGTAGAGAAGGATTAGTGGAAGCAGTCAACCTCAAGCATGACCAAGTAGCTGACTTACTTTTAAAAAAGGGAATTTATCCAGCTTTTCATATGAACAAACGCTACTGGATTAGTGTGGCTTTTGATGATACTTTATCAGATGAAATAGTACTGGAATTGATAGAAAAAAGTTGGAATTTAACTTCTAAAAAATGAAACATTTCAAGGATTTTCAATTAGCTAAATATTCTATACTGAAGAAATTTTCAGAAAATATTGGATTTTTTCTTGACAAGTAGTTTTGTCTATGCTAAAATACTAAACAAGATATCAAACGAAGGAGAAAGTCAAACATGAAAACAGCTAAGTTTAATCAATTCGCTTTGTTGTTGAGGTACTCGGGCTAGTGCAAAAAGCATTAGTCCTGTTTGGCTTACCAAGCGGGAGTGAATCAACATCTCGCTTGGACTTCTAAGCGAGATGTTTTTTTAAAAACCACATTTGGAAAAGGGGAAATCTTATGAGAACAGTTGAATTTCTAGATACCAGCCTTCGGGATGGAGAACAGACACCTGGTGTTAATTTTTCAATCAAGGAAAAAATTGCCATTGCAAGACAGCTGGAGAAATGGGGCATTTCAGCCATAGAAGCTGGTTTTCCAGCGGCGAGTCCTGATTCATTCACAGCAGTGCAGGAGATTGCTAAGGTCTTGAAGAAAACAGCGGTGACTGGTTTGGCACGTTCGGTCAAGTCTGATATTGATGCTTGTTACGAGGCCCTCAAGGATGCCAAGTATCCACAGGTTCACGTCTTTATCGCTACCAGTCCGATTCATCGTAAGTATAAGCTCAATAAGAGCAAGGAAGAGATTTTGGAAGCTATTAAGGAGCATGTTTCTTATGCCCGTTCTAAGTTTGAAGTGGTCGAATTCTCTCCTGAAGATGCGACCAGAACAGAGTTGGATTTCCTCTTGCAAGTTGTTCAAACAGCGGTTGATGCAGGGGCGTCTTATATCAATATTCCTGATACGGTAGGATTTACCACACCAGAGGAATATGGAGCCATCTTCAAATACCTGATTGAGAATGTCAAGACGGATCGCCAGATCATCTATTCACCTCACTGTCATGATGATCTTGGAATGGCAGTAGCTAATAGCCTTGCTGCCGTCAAGAATGGGGCAGGACGTGTTGAAGGAACTATCAACGGTATTGGTGAGAGAGCTGGAAATGCTGCTTTGGAAGAAATAGCAGTTGCTCTCAATATTCGCCAAGATTACTATCAAGCAGAAACCAGTATTGTCCTAAATGAGACCATCAATACGTCAGAAATGGTTTCTCGCTTCTCAGGTATTCCAGTTCCTAAAAACAAGGCTGTGGTCGGTGGCAATGCCTTCTCTCACGAATCTGGTATTCACCAAGATGGAGTCCTTAAAAATCCTCTCACTTATGAGATTATCACCCCTGAATTGGTCGGTGTCAAGAGTAACAGCCTCCCACTTGGAAAATTGTCTGGTCGCCATGCCTTTGTCGAGAAACTAAGAGAACTGGCCTTAGACTTTACAGAAGAGGACATCAAACCACTCTTTGCTAAGTTCAAGGCATTGGCCGATAAGAAACAAGAAATCACAGATGCAGATATTCGAGCGCTGGTCGCTGGAACTATGGTTGAAAACCCAGAAGGCTTCCACTTTGATGATTTACAACTGCAAACCCATGCAGATAATGACATCGAAGCGCTTGTTAGCCTGGCTAATATGGATGGTGAGAAGGTCGAATTTAATGCGACAGGGCAAGGTTCCGTTGAAGCAATCTTTAACGCTATCGATAAGTTCTTTAACCAATCCGTCCGCTTGGTGTCTTACACTATTGACGCGGTGACAGATGGAATTGATGCCCAAGCTCGGGTTTTGGTCACTGTTGAAAACAGAGATACAGAAACCATCTTTAACGCAGCAGGTCTGGATTTCGATGTGTTGAAGGCTTCGGCTATTGCCTACATCAATGCCAATACCTTTGTTCAAAAAGAGAATGCTGGTGAGATGGGACGTAGCGTTTCCTATCGCGACATGCCTAGTGTGTAAAGGAGAAGGCTATGACAAAGAAAATAGTAGCTCTAGCAGGGGATGGAATCGGCCCAGAAATCATGGAGGCTGGTTTAGAGGTTCTGGAAGCTCTAGCTGAAAAAACAGGTTTTGACTATGAGATTGATAGACGACCTTTTGGAGGTGCAGGTATCGATGCTGCAGGGCATCCCTTACCTGATGAAACCCTCAAGGCAAGTAGAGAAGCAGATGCCATTCTCCTAGCGGCTATCGGTAGTCCCCAGTATGATAGTGCAACGGTTCGGCCTGAACAAGGCTTGCTAGCTCTCCGTAAGGAACTCAATCTTTACGCCAATATTCGCCCAGTCAAAATCTTTGATAGTCTCAAGCATTTGTCACCTCTCAAACCAGAACGAATTGCTGGTGTAGATTTTGTAGTTGTGCGTGAGTTGACTGGTGGGATTTACTTTGGGGACCATATCCTTGAAGAGCGCAAAGCGCGTGATATCAACGACTATAGCTATGAGGAAGTAGAACGGATTATTCGTAAGGCCTTTGAAATTGCAAGAAATCGTAGAAAAATCGTTACCAGTATCGATAAGCAAAATGTTCTAGCGACCTCAAAACTCTGGCGGAAAGTAGCTGAGGAAGTCTCACAAGATTTCCCAGATGTGACCTTGGAACACCAGCTGGTGGACTCAGCTGCCATGCTCATGATTACCAATCCTGCCAAGTTCGATGTCATAGTGACGGAGAATCTTTTCGGAGATATCTTATCTGATGAATCAAGCGTTTTATCAGGCACCCTTGGAGTTATGCCATCAGCCAGTCATTCTGAAAAGGGTTCAAGTCTCTATGAGCCCATTCACGGTTCAGCTCCTGATATTGCAGGTCAAGGAATTGCCAATCCTATATCCATGATTTTATCAGTGGCCATGATGTTGAGAGATAGCTTTGGTCGTTATGAGGATGCAGAGCGTATAGAGCGTGCTGTTGAGGCAAGTTTGGCAGCTGGTGTTTTAACAAGAGATATAGGTGGACAGGCTTCGACCAAGGAAATGACGGAAGCTATTATTGCAAGGTTATGAAGTTAGATGAAAAAATTACTCTTGCCCTCTTGATTTGGAATGTCATGGTTTTCTTGATTTATGGCATTGACAAATCTAAGGCAAAGAGAAGAGCTTGGCGCATCCCTGAGAAAATCTTACTCATTTTAGCCTTTACTTGTGGTGGTTTTGGAGCTTGGTTAGCAGGAATCATCTTTCACCACAAGACTAGAAAATGGTACTTTAAGACGGTTTGGTTTTTCGGGATGGTGACCACACTAGTAGCCTTATATTTTATTTGGAGGTAATGGATGGCAGGAAAATCTATTTTTGATAAATTATGGGACCGTCATGTCATCACAGGAGAAGAGGGGCAGCCCCAACTCATGTATGTGGACCAGCACTATATCCACGAAGTGACCAGTCCACAGGCTTTTCAAGGATTACGAGACGCAGGTCGTAGATTGAGACGACCAGAATTGACATTTGGAACCTTTGACCACAATGTCCCAACGGTCAATATTTATGATATTCGAGATGTGATTTCTAAGGCTCAAATTGATAAGCTTGCTGAAAATGTTGAGGAGTTTGGGATTGAACATGCTGCTCACGGTTCTGAAAAGCAGGGGATCGTTCACATGGTTGGTCCAGAAACAGGACGGACGCAACCAGGAAAATTCATCGTCTGTGGAGACAGTCATACAGCAACTCACGGGGCTTTCGGAGCAATCGCTTTTGGAATTGGGACCAGTGAAGTCGAGCATGTCTTCGCTACCCAGACACTCTGGCAGGTCAAACCCAAGAAAATGCTGGTGGAATTTACAGGGGTTCCTCAAAAAGGAGTTTATTCAAAGGATTACATTTTAGCCTTGATTGCCAAGTACGGAGTTGCCTGTGGTGTTGGCTATGTGGTGGAATATCGGGGACAAGCGATTGATGCACTGAGCATGGAAGAGCGAATGACCATCTGCAATATGTCCATCGAGTTTGGTTCTAAGATGGGAATCATGAATCCGGACCAAACCACCTATGATTATCTCAAGGGACGAGAATGTGTTCCAGAGGACTTTGAAGAGGCTGTGGCTGATTGGAAGACCCTTGTCAGTGATGAGGATGCCGTTTATGATAAGGTTATCCAGATGGATGTCTCAGGATTGGCTCCCATGGTGACCTGGGGAACCAATCCTGCTATGGGTGTTGACTTTGACAGTAGCTTCCCAGAAATTAAGGATATAAATGATGAGCGAGCTTACAATTACATGGACTTGGCACCAGGTCAAAAGCCAGCGGATATTGAACTAGGCTATATCTTTATCGGCTCTTGTACCAATGCTCGTCTCAGCGATTTGCAACTGGCTGCGAGATTTGTTAAAGGGAAGAAAATAGCACCCAACTTAACGGCTATCGTGGTTCCGGGCTCTCGTCCTGTCAAACGAGCTGCTGAGAAGTTGGGCTTGGACAAGGTTTTCCTAGATGCTGGCTTTGAGTGGAGAGACCCAGGTTGCTCTATGTGCCTAGGGATGAATCCTGACAAGGTTCCAGATGGTGTCCACTGTGCCTCAACAAGCAATCGTAACTTTGAAGACAGACAAGGCTTTGGTGCTAAGACCCATCTCTGTAGTCCAGCCATGGCAGCAGCAGCAGCTATCGCAGGGCGTTTCGTAGATGTTCGGCAAATGCCAGAAGCCCAGTAAGGAGAGGATATGGAGAAATTTACAGTTTATACGGGAACGACCGTTCCTCTCATGAATGATAACATCGACACCGACCAAATCCTACCCAAGCAGTTTCTCAAGTTAATTGATAAAAAAGGCTTTGGTAAGTACCTCATGTATGCTTGGCGTTATCTGGACGATCTCTATACTGAGGATCCTGACTTTGTCTTTAACCGGCCTGAATATCGCAAAGCCAGTATTCTCATTTCAGGGGATAACTTTGGGGCAGGTTCTTCGAGGGAACACGCAGCTTGGGCCTTAGCAGACTATGGTTTTAAGGTTGTGATTGCAGGGTCTTTTGGGGATATTCATTACAATAATGAACTCAATAATGGCATGTTGCCTATTGTACAGCCCAGAGAGGTTCGAGAGAAACTGGCCCAGCTACAACCGACTGATCAGGTAACTGTGGACTTGGAACAACAAAAAATCATCTCACCAATTGGAGAATTCACTTTTGAAATCGATAGTGAATGGAAACACAAACTCTTAAATGGTTTGGATGATATCGGTATTACCTTGCAGTATGAAAATTTGATTGCTGCTTATGAAAAACAACGACCAGCCTACTGGCAGGATTAGAAAAAATAGAAAAGGAAATAGAACTATGACAAAACACATTCAATGGAACGGAACACTTTCACAAGAAGGCTATGACATTTTAAAAGGTGAAGGCGGATGTATCGTTTGCCCTACTAAAGTTGGTTACATTATCATGACTAGCGACAAGGCAGGACTTGAGCGTAAGTTCGCAGCCAAAGAACGTAATCGTAACAAACCAGGTGTTGTTCTCTGCGGTAGCATGGATGAGCTTCGCGCTTTAGCACAACTCAACCCAGAAATTGAAGCTTTTTACCAAAAACATTGGGACGAAGATATTCTCCTTGGTTGTATCCTTCCTTGGAAACCAGAAGCCTTTGAAAAACTCAAAGCATACGGAGATGGCCGTGAAGAACTTATGACTGACGAGCGTGGTACTAGCTGCTTTGTTATCAAATTCGGAAAAGCTGGTGAACAATTGGCAGCCAAACTTTGGGAAGAAGGTAAAATGGTATATGCCTCGTCTGCAAACCCATCTGGAAAAGGAAATCGCGGTAAGGTAGAAGGTATCGGAGAACGCATCGAAGGAGCAGTGGACCTTGTCATCGAGGCAGACGACTACGTGGCATCCATCCAACCTGACAAAACGATTGAAACACGCTACGAACAAGGTGTGATGGTGTCTATGGTTGATAAAGATGGTAAACTGATTCCAGAACAAGGAGGAGCACGTTCAACTTCACCAGCACCAGTTGTAATCCGTAAAGGACTGGATATTGATAAAATCATGATGCACCTGTCAGATACCTTTAACTCATGGGACTACCGTCAGGGTGAGTATTATTAGGATAGAGAAGGAGTGGGGAGAAAATAATCTCTCCTCTTTCTTTTCTTATTTATACAACAAAATCCGAACGATTTGATTTAATTTATAAAATTATTTGACAAAAACTGTACTTTAGTTTATAATAAATTAAGGAAACGTCGGAAAAGGCGTAGTGATGCGAGAGCATAGGTAGGTCATTACAAAAGAAACGAGACATCGATATGTTAAATGAATTTCCAATTTTTGATTACGAAGATATTCAATTGATTCCAAATAAATGTGTCATTAAAAGCCGTGCAGAAGCGGACACAAGCGTCACTCTAGGAAATCACACCTTTAAACTACCTGTTGTGCCAGCTAATATGCAGACGATTTTGGATGAAAATGTAGCAGAGCAACTAGCTAAAGATGGTTACTTCTACATTATGCACCGTTTTGATGAAGCAGGACGCATTCCTTTTATTAAGCGCATGCATGAGCAAGGGCTTATTGCTTCTATCTCTGTCGGTGTTAAGGACTATGAGTATGATTTCGTTAGCCAGCTCAAGGCTGATGCTCCAGAATACATCACGATTGATATTGCTCATGGTCATGCAGATAGCGTGATTTCTATGATTCAACACATTAAGAAAGAATTGCCAGATACTTTTGTCATTGCTGGAAATGTGGGAACGCCAGAAGCTGTGCGTGAACTTGAAAATGCTGGTGCAGATGCTACTAAGGTCGGAATCGGTCCTGGTAAGGTTTGTATCACCAAGGTTAAGACTGGTTTTGGTACAGGTGGTTGGCAGTTGGCTGCTCTCCGTTGGTGTGCCAAGGCTGCGCGTAAACCGATTATCGCTGATGGAGGAATTCGTACTCACGGTGATATTGCTAAGTCTATCCGCTTCGGTGCTAGCATGGTCATGATTGGTTCCCTCTTTGCAGGACACATCGAAAGTCCAGGGAAAACGATTGAAGTTGACGGTGAACAGTTCAAAGAATATTACGGTTCAGCTTCCCAATACCAAAAAGGAGCTTATAAGAACGTGGAAGGAAAACGCATCTTACTTCCTGCCAAAGGGCATTTGCAAGACACTTTAACTGAGATGGAACAAGACCTTCAAAGTGCTATTTCATATGCAGGTGGACGTCAGGTTGCTGACCTTAAACACGTTGATTATGTTATCGTGAAAAACTCTATTTGGAATGGGGATGCTTCCCACTAAGACGGGCTATCCGTCTAGAAAAAAACTTGTTATTAGAGCAAATTTTTGTTATAATAAAACAAGTTTCCACCCTTAGTGTAATGGATATCACGTAAGATTCCGGTTCTTGAGATGGGGGTTCGATTCCCTCAGGGTGGATGTAAACATCCTAAGAAAGCCTTTAAATAGGGCTTTTTGTTTATCCTGCCTCAAATTTGCCCCTAATACTCTTCGAAAATCAAATTCAAACCACGTCAACGTCGCCTTGTCGTACTCAAGTACAGCCTGCGGCTAGTTTCCTAGTTTGCTCTTTGATTTTCATTGAGTATAAAGCTGAAAATCTTATTTTAAAGAATGCCCAAATGCTTTCCAGTCCCGTTTTAGAGTGACTCAGGGGGCTTTTTTTGATATAATAAAAAGGACTGTTATCAGTTAGAAAGAGGTTGGTATGAAAGAATTACAAACTGTACTAAAGAACCGTTTTGCAATCGAATTTGCAGACAAAAATTTACTGGAGACTGCCTTTACTCATACGAGTTATGCCAATGAGCACCGCCTCTTAAAAATTTCACACAATGAACGATTGGAATTTTTAGGAGACGCTGTTCTACAGTTATTGATTTCAGAATATCTGTATAAAAAATATCCTAAAAAGCCTGAGGGTGACTTGTCTAAACTCCGTGCCATGATTGTCCGTGAGGAGAGTTTGGCTGGTTTTGCACGTGATTGCCAGTTTGATCAGTTTATCAAGCTGGGTAAGGGGGAAGAAAAATCTGGTGGTCGAAATCGTGACACCATTCTTGGCGATGCCTTTGAAGCCTTCCTCGGTGCCCTCCTATTGGACAAGGATGTGGCCAAGGTCAAGGAATTTATCTATCAAGTCATGATTCCTAAGGTTGAAGCAGGCGAGTTTGAGATGATTACAGATTACAAGACCCATCTCCAAGAGTTGCTTCAGGTCAATGGGGATGTGGCTATTCGTTATCAGGTGATTTCTGAAACGGGTCCTGCCCATGATAAGGTCTTTGATGTAGAAGTTCTTGTTGAAGGTAAGAGCATTGGTCAAGGCCAAGGTCGTTCTAAGAAATTAGCAGAGCAGGAAGCTGCCAAAAATGCCGTTGAGAAAGGGCTGGATTCATGTATTTAAAGGAAATCGAAATTCAGGGATTCAAGTCTTTTGCTGATAAGACTAAGGTCGTCTTTGACCAAGGTGTGACGGCAGTTGTTGGACCCAATGGATCTGGAAAGTCGAATATTACAGAAAGTCTGCGTTGGGCCTTGGGGGAATCAAGTGTTAAGAGTCTCCGTGGGGGCAAGATGCCGGATGTCATCTTTGCTGGAACAGAAAGTCGCAAACCGCTCAATTATGCTTCTGTAGTTGTGACTTTGGATAATCATGACGGATTTATCAAGGACGCTGGTCAAGAAATCAGGGTAGAACGCCATATCTATCGTAGCGGAGATAGCGAATACAAGATTGACGGCAAGAAAGTCCGTCTGCGTGATATTCATGACCTTTTCTTGGATACTGGATTGGGACGAGATTCCTTCTCCATTATTTCCCAAGGGAAGGTTGAGGAAATTTTTAACTCCAAGCCTGAAGAACGCCGAGCCATTTTTGAAGAAGCTGCAGGAGTTTTGAAATACAAGACTCGTAGAAAAGAGACAGAGAGTAAACTACAACAAACTCAGGATAATTTAGACCGCCTTGAAGACATTATCTACGAATTGGATAATCAAATCAAACCTCTTGAGAAGCAAGCTGAGAATGCCCGTAAATTTCTAGACTTGGAAGGTCAACGCAAGGCTATTTATTTAGACGTGCTGGTTGCTCAAATCAAGGAAAATAAGGTTGAACTAGACTCGACAGAAGAAGAGTTGGCTCAGGTTCAGGAACTCTTGACTAGTTATTACCAAAAGCGTGAAACATTAGAAGAAGAAAATCAAACTCTTAAAAAGCAACGCCAAGATTTACAGGCTGAAATGGCCAAAGACCAGGGCAGTTTGATGGATTTGACCAGTCTAATTAGTGACTTAGAGAGAAAATTAGCCCTATCTAAACTAGAGTCCGAGCAAGTAGCCCTGAATCAACAGGAAGCACAAGCCCGTTTGGCTGCTTTGGAGGATAAGAGAAATTCACTCAGCAAAGAAAAATCTGATAAAGAAAGCTCTTTAACTCTGTTAGAGGAAAATCTAGTCCAAAATAATCAAAAACTTAATCGTTTAGAAGCTGAATTACTGGCTTTTTCAGATGATCCTGATCAGATGATTGAGCTCTTACGTGAACGCTTTGTAGCCCTTTTACAAGAAGAAGCGGATGTCTCAAACCAGTTGACCCGTATCGAAAACGAGTTGGAAAATAGTCGTCAGCTTTCTCAAAAACAAGCAGATCAATTAGAAAAGCTGAAAGAACAGTTAGCTACAGCTAAAGAGAAGGCTGGTCATCAAAAAGACGAGCTTGAAACTGCCAAGGAGCAGGTTCAGAAATTATTGGCTGACTACCAAGCTATTGCCAAGGAGCAAGAGGAGCAGAAAACTTCCTATCAAGCTCAACAAAGCCAACTCTTTGACCGTCTGGATAGTCTCAAAAACAAGCAGGCTAGAGCCCAAAGTTTGGAAAATATCCTGAGAAATCATAGTAACTTTTATGCAGGTGTTAAGAGTGTTCTCCAAGAAAAAGATCGACTTGGTGGGATTATTGGGGCAGTCAGTGAGCATCTGACCTTTGATGTGCATTATCAAACTGCCCTAGAGATTGCGCTTGGAGCAAGCAGTCAGCACATCATTGTAGAAGATGAGAACGCGGCGACTAAGGCCATTGATTTCCTTAAACGAAACAGAGCTGGTCGTGCAACCTTCCTTCCTTTAACGACTATCAAGGCACGTACGATTTCTAGTCAGAACCAAGATACTATTGCTACAAGCCCAGGATTTCTGGGTATGGCTGATGAGCTGGTGACATTTGACAATAGATTGGAAGCTATTTTCAAGAACTTGCTAGCTACGACAGCTATTTTTGATACTGTAGAGCATGCGCGTGCAGCAGCTCGTCAGGTTCGTTATCAGGTTCGCATGGTGACATTGGATGGGACAGAGCTTCGTACAGGTGGTTCCTATGCAGGTGGAGCCAATCGTCAGAACAACAGCATCTTCATCAAGCCAGAACTGGAGCAATTACAAAAAGAAATTGCTGAAGAAGAAGCAAGCTTGCGTTCAGAAGAGGCGAGTTTGAAGACCTTGCAAGATGAGATGGCTAGATTAACAGAAAGATTAGAAGCCATCAAATCTCAGGGGGAGCAGGCTCGTATTCAGGAGCAAGGCTTGTCCCTTGCTTATCAGCAGACCAGTCAGCAAGTTGAAGAGCTAGAAACTCTTTGGAAACTTCAAGAAGAGGAATTAGATCGTCTTTCTGATGGAGATTGGCAAGCGGATAAGGAAAAATGCCAAGAGCAACTTACTACTATCGCCAGCGACAAGCAAAATCTGGAAGCTGAGATTGAAGAGATTAAGTCTAACAAAAATGCCATCCAAGAACGCTATCAAAACTTGCAGGAAGAGGTAGCTCAAGCTCGCTTGCTTAAGACAGAACTGCAAGGACAAAAACGTTACGAAGTTGCGGATATTGAACGTTTAGGCAAAGAATTGGACAATTTAGATATCGAACAAGAGGAAATCCAGCGCCTTCTTCAAGAAAAGGTTGATAATCTGGAGAAGGTTGATACAGAATTGCTCAGTCAACAGGCTGAAGAAGCCAAAAACCAGAAAACAAATCTTCAACAAGGTTTAATTCGCAAGCAGTTTGAGTTGGATGATATCGAGGGTCAACTGGATGATATTGCTAGTCATTTGGATCAGGCTCGCCAGCAGAATGAAGAGTGGATTCGTAAGCAAACACGTGCTGAAGCTAAGAAAGAAAAAGTCAGCGAGCGCTTGCGCCATTTACAAAGTCAATTAACAGACCAGTATCAGATTAGCTATACTGAAGCACTAGAAAAGGCACATGAATTGGAAAACCTCAATCTGGCAGAGCAAGAGGTTAAGGATTTAGAGAAGGCTATTCGCTCGCTGGGTCCTGTCAACTTGGAAGCTATTGACCAGTATGAAGAAGTTCACAATCGTCTGGATTTCCTCAATAGCCAGCGAGATGACATTTTGTCAGCGAAAAACCTGCTCCTTGAGACCATTACAGAGATGAATGACGAGGTCAAGGAACGCTTTAAATCAACCTTTGAAGCTATTCGTGAGTCCTTTAAAGTGACCTTCAAACAGATGTTTGGAGGAGGTCAGGCAGACTTAATCTTGACTGAGGGAGACTTGCTGACAGCTGGGGTTGAGATTTCTGTCCAACCACCAGGTAAGAAAATCCAGTCTCTCAACCTCATGAGTGGTGGGGAGAAAGCTTTATCAGCTCTAGCCTTGCTTTTCTCTATCATTCGAGTTAAGACTATCCCGTTTGTTATCTTGGATGAGGTAGAGGCTGCGCTAGACGAAGCCAATGTTAAACGTTTTGGGGATTACCTCAACCGCTTTGATAAGGACAGTCAATTTATTGTCGTAACCCACCGTAAGGGAACCATGGCAGCGGCCGATTCCATCTATGGAGTGACCATGCAGGAATCAGGTGTTTCGAAGATTGTTTCAGTTAAGTTAAAAGATTTAGAAAGTATTGAAGGATGACAATTAAACTAGTAGCAACGGATATGGATGGAACCTTTCTAGATGGGAATGGACGCTTTGATATGGATCGCCTCAAGTCTCTTTTGACTTCCTACAAGGAAAAAGGGATTTACTTTGCGGTGGCTTCAGGGCGTGGATTTCTGTCTTTAGAAAAATTATTTGCTGATGTTCGTGATGACATTATTTTCATCGCGGAAAATGGAAGTTTGGTAGAATATCAAGGTCAAGACTTGTATGAAGCGACCATGTCTCGTGAGTTTTATTTGACGACTTTTGAAAAGCTGCAAACTTCACCTTATATAGATATCAATAAATTGCTCTTGACGGGGAGAAAAGGCTCTTATGTGCTAGATACGGTTGATGCGACCTATTTGAAAGAGAGCCAGCACTATAATGAAAATATCCAAAAAGTAGCGAGTTTGGAAGATATCACAGATGACATTTTCAAATTGACGACCAACTTCACAGAAGAAACTCTCGAAGCTGGAGAGGCTTGGGTCAATGAACATGTTCCTGGTGTTAAGGCCATGACGACTGGCTTTGAATCCATTGATATTGTTCTGGACTATGTCGATAAGGGAGTGGCTATTGTTGAATTAGCTAAAAAACTTGGTATCACAATGGATCAGGTTATGGCTTTTGGAGACAATCTAAATGACTTGCATATGATGCAGGTTGTGGGACATCCTGTAGCTCCTGAAAATGCACGACCAGAAATTTTAGAATTAGCAGAGACTGTGATTGGTCACCATAAGGACCAGTCGGTTATAGCTTACATGGAGGGCTTATAATGGCAGATATAAAATTGATTGCATTGGACTTGGACGGGACCTTGCTGACTACTGATAAAAGGTTGACGGATCGTACCAAGGCAACCCTGAAAGCCGCGCGTGATCGTGGTATCAAGGTCGTATTGACAACTGGTCGCCCTTTAAAAGCTATGGATTTCTTTCTCCATGAGCTAGGGACTGACGGTCAGGAAGATGAGTATACCATTACATTTAATGGTGGTTTGGTTCAGAAAAATACAGGTGAAATCCTTGATAAAACAGTCTTTTCATATGATGATGTGGCACGCTTGTATGAAGAAACAGAGAAATTATCACTGCCTCTTGATGCTATCTCAGAAGGAACTGTCTATCAAATTCAATCGGACCAAGAAAGTCTTTATGCCAAATTCAATCCAGCTTTGACCTTTGTTCCAGTGGACTTTGCAGACTTGTCTAGTCAAATGACTTACAATAAATGTGTGACTGCCTTTGCTCAAGAACCCTTGGATGCAGCCATTCAGAAGATATCTCCAGAATTGTTTGACCAATATGAAATCTTTAAATCACGTGAAATGTTGCTAGAGTGGTCTCCTAAAAATGTCCATAAAGCAACAGGTTTGGCAAAACTAATCAGCCATCTTGGAATTGACCAAAGTCAAGTCATGGCATGTGGTGACGAGGCCAATGACCTTTCTATGATTGAATGGGCAGGGCTCGGTGTTGCCATGCAAAATGCTGTTCCTGAAGTCAAGGCAGTCGCAAATGTAGTGACACCAATGACCAATGATGAAGAGGCTGTCGCCTGGGCTATCGAAGAATACGTGTTAAAGGAGAACTAAGATATGGGATTATTTGACCGTCTATTCGGAAAAAAAGAAGAACCTAAAATCGAAGAAGTTGTAAAAGAAGCTCTGGAAAATCTTGATCTATCAGAAGATGTTGAGCCTGCCTTAACAGAAGCTGAGGAAGTTCCTCATGAAGAAGCAGAAGTTGAAAGTTCTGAAGAAGCTGTGTTTGAAGAAGACGAAAATCAAGAGACAGTTGAAGAAAATAACAATTTAGAGCCAGTTGTAGAAGTTCAACAAGAAGAAGTCAATGAATTTCCAAACTCAGAAGAAGTCCCAGAGGAAGAGAATACTGAGCTCCTAGAGATTGTAGAAGAAAATAGTTCTGAAGTGCTTGAACCAGAAAGGTCTCAGGCAGAAGAAACTGTTCAGGAAAAATATGACCGCAGTCTCAAGAAAACTCGTACAGGATTTGGTGCCCGTTTGAATGCCTTCTTTGCTAACTTCCGCTCTGTTGATGAAGAATTTTTCGAGGAACTGGAAGAACTGCTGATTATGAGTGACGTTGGTGTACAGGTCGCTTCTAACTTAACAGAGGAGCTACGCTACGAAGCTAAGCTTGAAAACGCCAAGAAACCTGACGCACTTCGCCGTGTCATCATTGAGAAATTGGTTGAGCTTTATGAAAAGGATGGCAACTACGATGAAAGTATCCACTTCCAAGATGGCTTGACAGTCATGCTCTTTGTCGGGGTCAATGGTGTTGGAAAAACAACTTCTATCGGGAAACTAGCCCACCGCTACAAACAAGCAGGTAAGAAGGTCATGCTGGTTGCGGCAGATACCTTCCGTGCTGGGGCAGTAGCTCAACTAGCTGAATGGGGCCGACGAGTAGATGTTCCAGTAGTAACTGGACCTGAAAAAGCTGACCCAGCCAGTGTAGTCTTTGATGGCATGGAACGGGCTGTAGCCGAAGGTATCGATATTCTTATGATTGATACCGCTGGTCGTCTGCAAAATAAGGATAACCTTATGGCTGAGCTAGAAAAGATTGGTCGTATCATCAAACGTGTTGTGCCAGAAGCACCGCATGAAACTTTCTTGGCTCTGGATGCATCAACAGGTCAAAACGCTCTTGTACAGGCCAAAGAATTTTCAAAAATCACGCCATTAACTGGAATTGTCTTGACTAAGATTGATGGAACTGCTCGAGGTGGTGTTGTTCTAGCTATTCGAGAAGAACTCAATATTCCTGTAAAATTGATTGGTTTTGGTGAAAAAATCGATGATATTGGAGAATTTAACTCAGAAAACTTTATGAAGGGTCTCTTGGAAGGCTTAATCTAATCAGAAGCAAAAATCCTGCAAGGTACAAACTTGCAGGATTTTTTGTTATTCTAAACGACCATCTTGACGATAGGCGATATCTGGTTGCCAAGTCCATTTGGCACCAAATTTTTCAAGTAAGTCAAAGCTAGCTTGAGGTCCCATGCTTCCAGCTTTATAGTCATGAAGTGGGGCACCATTTTCAAGCCAGAGTTCTTCGATACGGTCAATCAATTTCCATGACGCACCAACTTCATCCCAGTGGCTAAAGTTAGTTGAGTTGTTGTTTAGGACATCATAAATCAATTTCTCGTATGGTTCTGGAGAAGCACCAGTTGCGGTCGCATCTGTACGGTAATCTAGTGAGTTAGGAGCCAAGTTGAATTCTTCTCCTACCTGCTTCCCATTTAGGCTAAGAGAGAAGCCTTCTGTTGGTTGGATATAGATGGTCAAAATGTTTGGAGCAAGTGGTTCTCCAAAGATAGAATCCATTTGTTTAAAGACGATGTTGACATGAGTTCCTTTTTCAGTCAGACGTTTACCAGTACGGAAGAAGAAAGGAACGCCACGGAATCGATCGCTGTTTACAAAGAAGGCACCAGATGCAAAGGTTTCAGTTGTTGATTCTGGATTTACATTTGGCTCGCTACGATAAGAGATATATTTCATGCCATCAATCTTACCAGAGCGGTATTGACCACGGATAAAGTGTTC
This sequence comes from Streptococcus mitis, assembly GCF_047464945.1. Taxonomy (GTDB): domain Bacteria; phylum Bacillota; class Bacilli; order Lactobacillales; family Streptococcaceae; genus Streptococcus; species Streptococcus mitis_EA. The sequence goes on from NZ_JASHAX010000001.1 coordinate 122,928, forward strand.
TTTAAGCTCTTCATCTGTTGGATGATAGAGGTTTTTAAAGACCTTAATCTTTTCGGCACGAATCTCGTCTTTTGTGAAGCTTGCTGGCTTGTCCATGGCAAGGAGAGAAAGAAGTTGTAGTGTATGGTTTTGTACCATGTCGCGGAGGGCACCAGATTGGTCATAGTAGCCACCACGTTCTTCTACACCCAAGCGCTCTGCAAAAGTAATTTGAACATTATCGATAAAGTCCTTGTTCCAAACATTTTCAAAAATCAGGTTTGCAAAGCGAACTGCAAAGATACTTTGGATCATTTCCTTACCAAGATAATGGTCAATACGGAAAATTTGTTCTTCGTCAAATGTTGCTAGGAGTTCGTCATTCAACTTGCTTGCAGTTGCGTAATCTGTACCAAATGGTTTTTCAACGATTAAGCGCTCAAAACCTTTACCGTCAACAATGTTTTCAGACTTGAGGTGTTTGGCAATGGTTCCAAAGAACTGAGGTGCCATAGACAAGAAGAAGAGCTTGTTGTGTTCAGCTTGGTACTTGTCATTTAGTTCAGCCTGCAATTGACGCAAAGCAATGTAGTGTTCCGTATCATTGACATCATGACTTTGATAGTAGAAGTGGCTAGCGAACTCTTGAGCCTGTTCGGTACTATCTGCCAAATCAAGGATCGATTCGACTACAACAGATTCAAAATATTCCTTGCTCCAAGGACGACGAGCAGTGCCAATAACTGCAAAGTGCTCGGAAAGATTGCCGGATTTATATAGTCTAAAAAGGGAAGGGTAGAGCTTGCGTTTAGCCAGGTCTCCACTCGCACCGAAAATTGTAACAATAACCTTAGATGACATCTAGCTACCTAATTTCTATTTTTATTCCTAGTCTTGCTAGGTATGAGGAAACCTCATTTCATAAACTTAATTCTAACATAATTTTCCTAAAAATCAAAAAATCCAATACGAGATAGAAAAAAACTGCAAGGAAATCCTTACAGTTTGAGTTTAGACGTTTAAGACCTTATCCAAGAAATCTTTCAGACGTGGGTGCTGTGGGTTGTCAAAGATTTGATCAGGTGTTCCGTCTTCAAGGAACTCGCCATCTGCAGTAAAGATAACGCGGTTGGCAACCTGACGAGCAAATCCCATCTCATGGGTTACGATAATCATGGTCATGCCTTGCTCAGCCAATTCCTTCATAACGTTAAGTACGTCTCCGACCATTTCAGGGTCAAGGGCAGAAGTTGGTTCATCAAAGAGCATGATATCTGGATTCATTGCTAGTCCACGAGCGATGGCCACACGTTGTTTTTGACCACCTGATAGGCTATCTGGGTTGGCATTAGCTTTATCTGCTAGTCCAACCTTTTCAAGCAACTCCATTCCCAATTGCTCAGCTTCTTCCTTAGTCATCAACTTGTGCTCAACAGGAGCAAAGGTGATATTGTCCAATACAGACATGTGTGGGAAGAGGTTGAAGTGTTGGAACACCATTCCGATATTTTCACGGACGTGGTCAACGTTGGTTGTTTTTTCAGTTAAGTCATAACCGTTCACAGTGATGTGACCACTAGTGACTTCTTCTAGAAGATTAAGGCTACGGAGGAAGGTTGACTTACCAGAACCTGAAGGACCGATGATACAAACAACATCCCCTTCATAGAACTTAGTCGTAATTCCTTTTAAAACTTCATTTTTTCCGTAGTTTTTGTGTAAATCATTTACATCAATTTTTAATTTTGCCATTAACGAATCCTCTTTTCTAAGCGTTTCGCTAGTCTAGTCAAAAGTGTGATAATTACAAGATAGAAGATAGCAAGGATTGCATACATCTTGAAACTTTGGTAGTTACGGGCGATGATAATCTTACCAGTTTGGAAGAGTTCCACCAAACCGATAGCAGATACGATGGTTGTATCTTTAAGAGCGATAACGAATTGGTTAACAAAGTTTGGCAACATCAATTTAGTTGCTTGTGGCAAGATAATCTTACGCATGGTTTTTCCATAAGAGATACCCAAGCTTCGGCTGGCTTCCATTTGGCCAACTGGAACGGCCTGAATACCACCACGAACGATTTCAGCGATATAAGCGGCTGCATTGAGCGATAGAGCAATAGTACCGGCTACGAAGTCATTAATTGGACTTTGTTGGCCTGTTATAGACTCGATGAAATTTGGAATCCCCCAGAAGATGAAGGCTGCAAGAATCATCAATGGAATACCACGGATAACGTCAACGAAAATTTCAGAGATCACACGAAGAGATTTGTAGGGGCTAACGCTAAACATACCGAAGATAATCCCGATAACAATAGCAATAGCAAATGAGATAAGAGCTAGAGCAAGAGTGATACCAAGACCGCTAAGGAGTTGTTTGTAGTTGTTTTGAAGCAAGCCCCAGATAGTTGTCTCATCAACAGTGCTTGTTGAAGCAGTTGAAGACTCACTAGCTAGGTATTTATCAAGAATCTTTTGGAATTCTCCGTTTGCTTTAAGGTTTGCAAGTCCGTTATTGAACATTTCAATCAATTCTGGATTTGCTCCTTTTTTAACGGCAAAGGCTGTTTCACCGATTGGAGTTCCAGCGATTGGTGTTTTCAATTTTTGACCTTGGCTGATAGAATATTTGAGAACAGGTTCATCATCCATAACGGCATCAATGGCACCAGTGTTTAAACTGTCATACATTGAAGAACCATCAGCGAAGGTTTTGATTTTGTAGCCGTATTTGCTTTGATTTTCTGTTAGGAAGGTTTGAGAAGCAGTTCCGTTTTTAACACCAACTGTCTTCCCTTTCAAATCTTCATAAGAAGCAATGGTACTTGATTCTTTGACACCAAGGATAGTATTGGCAGTGTAGTATGATTCTGAGAAGTCAAAAGTTGCCTTACGAGCATCTGTGACAGACATACCAGCAATGATACCATCAGCTTGTCCAGCTTGAACAGCACTGATAGCGGCATCGAAACCAGGGTTGGTGATTTCAATTTCAAAACCTTGGTCTTTAGCGATTGCCTTAATCAATTCCATATCAATACCAGTAAATTGGTTACTTGAGTTTTGGAAAACAAAAGGTGCAAAAGAAGAATCGCTGGCAATAATGTATTTAGCTTTAACAGGAATAGCTTTTAAGCCCGCTAGAGTAGTTGTAGTTGGCACTGCTGAAGACGATGAAGCAGTCCATTTCTTGATGATTTTATCAAGACTACCATCTTTTTTCATCTCAGCCAAGGCTTGGTTAAATTCAGTGACTAAGTGCTCGTATTTGCTACCTTTTTTAACACCGAAAGCAAAGCTACCTACAGCTTCACCATCCATTTCAATATGAAGGTCTTGACCTTGGTTAATGGCATATTCGATAACAGGTTTGTCATCCATCATGGCATCGATGGCACCAGCACTCAAGCTGTTGTTCATCAAATCACTAGTGTCAAATGTTTTAATAGTAAAGCCGTATTTATCTTTGATTGTTTCAAGAAAACGTTGAGCGGCTGTTCCGTTTTTAACACCAACGGTTTTGCCAGTTAATTGGTCATATTTACTAATCTTGTGTGCCTTTGTAGTAGCAATGACAACTTTTGTATCATAGTAAGTATCAGACATGGTGAAGACTTTTTCACGTTCTTTAGTCTTTGTCATCCCTGCCATGATAGCGTCAGCTTGACCAGCTTGAACCGCATTGACCGCTGCGTCAAATCCAGGATAGGACATCTGAATGTTCCATCCTTTAATCTCAGCGACTTTGTTGATAATGTCAACATCAATTCCTTTATAAGTTTGATCTGAATCTTTAAACTCAAAAGGTGCATAGGCGGTATCAGAAACAATCTTAATCGTCTCTGCTTTCGCAATACCTAATGAGAAAATTGGGAATAAAATTAGCAAAAATGCTAGAAATTTTTTCTTCATTTTTAGTCTCCTTTTCCGAATATTTTCCCATTATATCAGAAAAAGTAAAAAAAGGCAAATTTTTATATTTTTGTGTCAGAAAATATAACATCGTTTTTTTCTTTTCTTTCTTGAATTGCCACTATAAAGTGCTATAATAATAGTATATATAGAAGAAAAGAGGACAGGGATATGAAGAACAAAAGAATATTTAAAGACTTCCAAGCTTCAAAAATGAGTTTAAACATTTACACAAGCCCCTTGTTAGCCTTTGCTTTTGTCTTCATAGGAGAGTTTGTGGCTTATACTCTGTATGGTATTAGTTTGTTAGCTCTCATCGGACTTGCTAGAAATTTTGGAGAGGCTGGTCAAAATCTTGCAACCTACTTGCAGACCTTGCATCAGAGCTTGACGGATAAAACAAGTGACTTTCATTTAATTTTAGAATTGCTGGCCTTTGGGTTTATTCTTCACACTGTGTTCAGATGGACTAAAAAAGTTGAGAAAAGGCCTATTCGAACTTTGGGATTTTATAGAGAGAATTTCCTCAGCAATCTTCTGAAAGGATTTGGGCTAGGTCTGGCACTTTTTCTTCTGACCTTGTTAGGTTTAGTAGCATTAGGGCAATATCGTTTTGAGTCTATTCACTTAAATCCTTATTCGCTTATCTTTGTTGTCTTTACTATCCCATTTTGGATTTTACAGGGGACAGCAGAAGAAGTAGTGTCGCGTGCTTGGCTCCTTCCTCAATTGGCCTCAAGAACCAATCTAAAACTTGCTGTTCTTATATCTAGCCTATTCTTTACCCTGCTTCATATGGGCAATTCGGGTCTAACCCCTCTATCTCTAGTGAATCTCTTTTTATTCGGAGTTGCCATGTCTCTTTACCTTCTCAAAACAGATACAGTTTGGGGTGTTGCGGGTATTCATGGGGCCTGGAATTTTGCTCAGGGCAATCTTTTTGGGATTTTAGTTAGTGGTCAGCCGTCTGGAACATCGCTGATGACCTTTTTACCACAAGGCGATCATGGCTGGCTATCAGGTGGTTCTTTTGGGATAGAAGGATCTATCATGACAAGTCTGGTCTTACTACTGCTGATTGTCTATCTCACTTATCAATTAAAGAAAGAAAATGAAAGGATGTGACTTAGGTCCGTCCTTTTCTTCGTGAAAATGTTACAAGTATGCTAAAATAGGAATAGCACATGGAGAGAGGATTCTTATGATCAATCGCATTACAGATAATCAATTTAAACTAGTATCAAAATATCAACCTTCAGGAGATCAACCCCAAGCTATTGAGCAGTTGGTTGATAATATCGAGGGGGGAGAAAAAGCTCAGATTCTGATGGGGGCGACTGGAACAGGGAAGACCTATACCATGAGTCAGGTCATTTCCAAAGTCAATAAACCAACTCTGGTCATCGCCCACAATAAAACTCTAGCAGGCCAGCTCTATGGGGAGTTTAAGGAATTTTTTCCTGAAAATGCCGTTGAGTACTTTGTGTCTTACTATGATTATTACCAGCCAGAAGCTTATGTCCCTTCTAGCGACACCTATATTGAAAAGGATAGCTCTGTCAATGACGAGATTGACAAGCTCCGACACTCAGCGACTTCGGCCCTTCTGGAGCGTAATGATGTTATCGTCGTAGCTTCCGTTTCTTGTATCTATGGTTTGGGTTCGCCCAAGGAATATGCGGATAGTGTCGTTAGTCTCCGTCCTGGTCTTGAAATTTCTCGTGATAAACTCTTGAATGACTTGGTTGATATCCAGTTTGAACGTAATGATATTGATTTCCAACGGGGAAGATTTCGTGTGCGTGGGGATGTAGTGGAGATTTTCCCAGCTTCCCGTGATGAACACGCCTTTCGAGTAGAGTTTTTCGGGGATGAGATTGACCGTATCCGTGAGGTTGAGGCTTTGACAGGTCAGGTATTGGGAGAAGTGGATCATTTGGCTATTTTCCCAGCTACTCACTTTGTGACCAATGACGACCACATGGAAGTTGCCATTGCTAAAATTCAAGCAGAGTTAGAGGAGCAGTTAGCTGTCTTTGAAAAGGAAGGTAAACTGTTAGAAGCCCAGCGTTTGAAACAGCGGACAGAGTATGATATCGAAATGTTGCGTGAGATGGGCTATACCAACGGGGTTGAAAATTATTCTCGCCACATGGATGGTCGTAGCGAAGGAGAGCCTCCTTATACGCTTCTCGACTTCTTCCCAGATGATTTCTTGATCATGATTGATGAAAGTCACATGACCATGGGGCAAATCAAGGGAATGTACAATGGAGACCGTTCTCGTAAGGAAATGCTGGTTAATTATGGTTTCCGCTTGCCGTCTGCTTTGGACAATCGCCCTCTCCGTCGGGAGGAGTTTGAAAGTCATGTCCATCAGATTGTTTATGTTTCAGCGACACCTGGTGACTATGAAAATGAACAGACCGAGACAGTGATTGAACAAATTATTCGTCCAACGGGACTATTGGATCCAGAGGTAGAAGTCCGTCCGACAATGGGACAGATTGATGACCTCTTAGGTGAAATTAATGCCCGTGTTGAAAAGAACGAACGAACCTTTATCACAACCTTGACTAAGAAAATGGCAGAGGACTTGACCGACTACTTCAAGGAAATGGGCATCAAGGTCAAGTACATGCACTCGGATATCAAGACCTTGGAGAGGACGGAGATAATTCGTGACCTACGCTTGGGTGTCTTTGATGTCTTGGTCGGAATTAACTTGCTCCGCGAAGGGATTGACGTTCCCGAGGTAAGCTTGGTTGCTATTCTCGATGCTGACAAGGAAGGTTTCCTTCGTAATGAACGTGGCCTTATCCAGACCATTGGACGTGCCGCCCGTAACAGTGAAGGTCATGTCATCATGTATGCGGACACCGTTACCCAGTCTATGCAACGTGCTATCGATGAAACGGCCCGTCGTCGCAAAATCCAGATGGCCTATAATGAAGAACACGGTATTGTGCCTCAGACAATCAAGAAAGAAATCCGTGACCTGATTGCTGTGACCAAGGCAGTAGCTAAGGAAGAAGACAAGGAAGTTGATATCAATAGCCTCAACAAACAAGAGCGCAAAGAGCTTGTCAAGAAACTTGAAAAACAAATGCAAGAAGCCGTCGAGGTGCTTGACTTTGAACTAGCAGCTCAGATCCGAGATATGATGCTGGAAGTCAAGGCGTTGGATTAGAATAGTACTTAAAGGAGAAAATATGTCCCGTTCCCAATTAACGATTTTAACAAATATTTGTCTGATTGAAGACCTCGAAACTCAGCGCGTGGTTATGCAGTATCGCTCTCCTGAAACCAATAGCTGGTCAGGTTATGCCTTTCCAGGAGGCCATGTAGAAAATGGCGAATCTTTAGCAGAGTCTGTCATTCGTGAAATCTATGAAGAAACAGGGTTAACTATTCAAAATCCTCAACTTGTCGGCATAAAAAATTGGCCACTAGATACAGGTGGGCGCTATATCGTCTTTTGTTATAAGGCGACTGAGTTTACTGGAACTCTTCAATCTTCAGAAGAGGGAGAAGTTTCTTGGGTGCAAAAAGACCAGATTCCGAATTTGGATCTGGCCTATGATATGCTACCTTTGATGGAGATGATGGAAGCTCCGGACAAATCTGAATTTTTCTACCCTCGCCGTACAGAAGACGATTGGGAAAAGAAAATTTTCTAATCCTTTACTAAATAACCAAGCTGATCCAAGGCCTCTTCGATATAGTGGAGGTCTTGTTGTGTTTTCTGTCTAATAGTAATAGAAGATTAGGAAAAAACATATATACTCTGAAATAAATTTAAAATATTTCTAAAAAAGTATTGACAAAAACAAAGAAAACGCTTACTATATACATAAGGGAACGGTTCCATAATATAAAAAGGAGGAGTGATGACTACAATAAAACAGGTTGCTGAAGAAGCTGGAGTATCGAAATCAACAGTTTCAAGATATATTTCGAAAAAAGGCTATGTCGGAGATGATGCTAGAGAAAAGATAAAAAATGCTATCAAGAAATTAAATTACACACCGAATGTATTAGCACAATCTTTGAAAACTAAAAAAAATCAAATGGTAGGACTCTTATTGCCAGATATTTCTAATCCCTTCTTCCCCAGATTGGTTCGAGGAGCTGAATCATATTTGAAAGATAAAGGTTATAGGATTATGGTTGGTACTATTTCAGATCATGATTCGTTAGAAGAATATATAAACCTTTTGTTAAAAACAAATGCAGCTGGTATTATAACGACACTTGACTTTACAAAGGAATTTCCAAATCTGACGTTACCTGTTGTTGTGGTTGACCGGATTAGTAAAGATACAGGTTACGGTGTCTTTTCTGATAATCAGTTGGGTGGACGTTTGGCTGCTAAAGCAATTTGGAATGCTGGCGCTAAGCAAGTTATGATTATTAAAGTTTTAGATGATAAAGCTGAGAACATTGCGGAACGATTTGAAGCAAGTTTAAACTATTTGAGGAATAAATCTTTAGAGATTTGTATTGAAGAAAGTGAAACATTTGAGTTTGAAAAAATTCAAAAAGAAGCTAAAGAGAATCTAAAAAGAAATCCAAATATTGATAGTATTATAGCGCCTTCTGATATTCATGCGATAGCTTATATTCATGAAATTTTAGCAATTGGTAAAAAAATTCCAGATGATATTCAAATCATTGGTTATGATGATATTGTACTTAGTCAATTTATTTACCCTTCTTTATCAACTATTCACCAATCATCATATAAAATGGGAGAACAGGCTGCAAAGCTAATCTATAATATGGCAAATAAGTTCTCTATAGATGAAGTTAAAATTAAACTACCTGTTAGATACGTAGAAAGAAATACATTAAGGAGAAAGTAATGAGTAAAATTGTTGTTGTTGGAAGTATTTCAATGGACTTAGTTATGAGAACAAAAAGGATTCCAGAAGGAGGTGAAACGATTTTTGGGGATTCATTTAATATAGTTCCGGGTGGAAAAGGTGCAAATCAAGCTGTAGCTATTGGTAGATTATCCAGTGTAGAAGATAATATTTACATATTTGGAAACGTCGGAGAAGATATTTTTTCAGCAGATTTACTAAGTAATCTGCAAAATAATAATATTTCTACAGAACATGTGGGAACGGTACCACAATCTACAGGAGTTGCACAAATTACTTTATATGGAGGTGATAATAGAATTATTTATTATCCCGGAGCGAATAATTTAGTTAAAACAAATGATTGGAAAAATGAGTGGGAATTGATTAGTGATGCAAATATTGTTGTATTACAGAATGAAATACCACATGAAGCCAACCTATCTATAGCTAAATTTTGTCAAGAAAATCAAGTTAAGGTGTTTTACAATCCTGCACCAGCTAGAGAAACAGACATAGAGATGATTCCTTTTTGTGATTTTATTACTCCTAATGAGCATGAATGTTCAGAGCTTTTTCCAGATAAGAAATTAGAAGAAATTATTAAAATTTATCCTAATAAAATGATTGTGACATTAGGAGTTGAAGGTTCTATTTATTATGATGGGACAGCAGTTCAGAAGATTCCTGCTATAAAAGCAGAAGTAGTTGATACTACAGGAGCAGGAGATACGTTTAATGGTGCTTTTGCTTATGCTATCTCAAAAGGAAAAGAGATGAATGTTGCATTGTCCTTTGCAACGATTGCTTCACATCTTTCTGTTCAAAGATTTGGAGCGCAAGGAGGCATGCCGAGTTTGAAAGAAATAAAGGAGCATTCAGGATATGAAGAAATATGGGATTTTAAATAGTAATATAGCGAAACTAGCTGATGATTTAGGTCATATGGATTTGGTTTGTATCGGAGATTTAGGATTGCCAGTTCCAAAAGGTGTTGATAAAATTGATTTAGCATTAAGAAAAGGTAGTCCAAGTTTTTTAGAAGTTTTAAAAGAATATTCAGATCATGTACTTATTGAAAAAATTTTCTTAGCAGAAGAAATTAAGGAAAAAAACAAAGAACAGTGGCAAGTAGTTATAGATCTTTTAGGATCGAATATAATTATTGAATATATTAGTCATGAAGAATTGAAAGCTATGAATACTAAAGTTAAGGCAGTTATTCGCACTGGGGAAGATACACCATATTCGAATATAATCTTGCAATCAGGAGTTATTATTTAGAAGGGGGTTGCCTATGAAAATTGAAATGAAGAACATTTCAAAATCTTTTGGGAATAATCGTGTTTTAGAAAGTATTGATTTGGTTCTTAATTCAGGAGAAGTTCATGCTTTAATGGGGGAGAATGGTGCAGGCAAATCAACCTTAATGAATATTTTAACTGGACTTTTTCCAGCTACTTCAGGAACTATTTTTATTGATGGAAAAGAAAAAACATTTTCTAATCCTCAAGAGGCAGAACGGTTTGGATTGAGTTTTATTCATCAAGAAATGAATACTTGGCCAGATATGACTGTACTTGATAATCTTTTTTTAGGAAGAGAAATAAAAAATTCGATTGGGTTTCTAGATAAGGCTAGTATGGAAAGGAAAGCTAAAGAAGCATTTAAACGTCTTAATATCTCTATTCCTCTCGATGCAATCATTGGTCAATTATCAGTCGGACAACAACAAATGATAGAAATAGCAAAATGTTTATTATCAGAAGTTTCCTTGTTAATTATGGATGAACCCACAGCAGCTTTAACTGATCGTGAAACTGAAACACTTTTTAAAGTGATAGAAGGATTAAAATCTGATGGTGTAGGTATTGTGTATATTTCACATCGGATGGAAGAAATCTTTAAGATTACAGATCTTATAACTGTTATGAGGGATGGGTTTGTAATTGATACTAAGAAAACGAAGTTAACTAATGCGGATGAATTAGTTCAGAAGATGGTAGGTCGTGAATTAGAAGATTATTATCCAGAAAAAAAGGCTGAAATTGGGAATATTGTTTTTCAAGCTAAGAATCTTTCTGGTGATGCTTTTACGGATATTTCTTTCTATGTACGTCAAGGGGAAATTCTTGGTTTTTCTGGTTTGATGGGTGCTGGTCGTACTGAAATAATGCGAGCAATTTTTGGAATTGATTCTTTAAAATCTGGTCAAATTATAATAAATGGAGAACAACTGATAATTAAAAATCCTTTTGAAGCAATTAAGCATGGAATTGGTTTCTTAACAGAAGATCGTAAAGATGAGGGATTGATTTTAGATTTTTCTATTAAAGATAATATGACTTTACCTAGTACTCGTGATTTTGTTAAAAATGGCATTTTCGATAATAAAACAAGTGATATATTTGTACAACGTTTAATAGATAGGCTACGAATTAAATCAGGTTATCCAGATAAGGAAGTTGGAACACTTTCTGGTGGTAATCAACAGAAAGTAGTTTTAGCAAAATGGATAGGTATTGCTCCAAAAGTACTGATTCTAGATGAGCCAACTCGTGGGGTAGATGTTGGTGCTAAGCGTGAAATTTACCAATTAATGAATGAATTGGCTGAACGAGGTGTGCCGATTATTATGGTATCTTCAGATTTACCAGAAGTGATCGGAGTCAGTGATCGCATTATGGTCATGCATGAAGGAAGAATTAGTGGAGAATTAACACGTCAAGAAGCTACACAAGAAAAAGTTATGCAACTAGCTACAGGAGGACAATAGTGTGAAAAATACTATGAAGTATATGTCAGAATTGACAACAGTAATAGCATTGATAATTTTAATGGCTGTCATCACTATTATCAATTCAAATTTTTTAACAGCAAATAATCTGTTAAATTTACTATTGCAAGTAACATCAAATGCACTGATCGCTTTTGGAATGACCTTTGTTATTCTAACAGGTGGAATTGATTTATCAGTTGGATCAATTTTATCCTTGTCCAGTGCGCTAACCGCTGGCCTATTAGGATCTGGAATGCCTGTTACGTTAGCAATTCTCATCTCTTTAATTTTGGGTTGCATTCTGGGGATGATGAATGGTTTGTTGATTTCCTACGGGAAATTAGCTCCATTTATCGTTACTTTAGCAACTATGACTATTTTTAGAGGCGCAACACTTGTTTATACAAATGGGAATCCTATCACAAAAGGATTAAGTGATACATTCTTATTTCAATTTTTGGGGCAAGGTTACATAGTCGGAATTCCATTTCCTGTAATTATTATGTTTATTGTATTTATTGTTTTATATGTTTTACTTCATAAAACAGCATTTGGTAAATCTGTGTATGCTATAGGGGGGAATGAAAAAGCAGCATATATATCAGGTGTGAAACTAAATAAAGTGAAAATTATCATTTATTCAATTTCAGGTATTATGGCTTCAATTTCTGGATTGATTATAACATCACGCTTAAGTTCTGCTCAACCAACAGCAGGTGCTAGTTATGAAATGGATGCTATTGCAGCTGTTGTTCTTGGGGGCACCTCTTTGTCAGGAGGTAAAGGTCGTATACTGGGTACTCTAATAGGTGCTTTAATTATTGGGGTGTTGAATAATGGACTTAATATTATCGGTGTTTCAGCATTTTGGCAACAAGTAGTAAAAGGAGTTGTAATCTTAATTGCTGTTCTGATTGATCGTTTTAAAGTTGTAAAACAGTAAAATAATTTTTAATTTTTTTGGAAATAGTAACAATTTATTAGATGACGAACAATAATCGGGATTGAAACTATCCCTATAGATATATATTACGAGGAGTAATAACATGAAAATTATTAAAAAAATTAGCATTTTTGCTTTGTTTGTAACATTTATTTTTGCTTTAGTAGCTTGTGGAAAAACTGGTTTAGGAAATTCATCAAATGATAATAAATCTACGACTCAAAAGTCAGCAAAAGAATTAAAATTAGGAGTTTCTATTTCGACTACTAACAATCCCTATTTTGTGGCTATGAAAGATGGTCTTGAAAAAGCCGCAGGAGAACAAGAAGTAACTTTGAAGATAGCAGATGCACAAGATGATGCTGCTAGACAAGCAGATGATATTCAAAATTTTATTAGTCAAAATGTAGATGCTTTACTAATTAATCCAGTTGATTCTGATGCAATTGTTACATCTATTAAAGCTGCTAATAATGCAAATATTCCAGTAATCTTAATTGACCGCGGTAGTAATGGTGGTGAAGTCTTGACAACTGTTGCTTCTGATAACGTAGAAGCAGGTAAAATGGCTGCCGAATTTATTACCAAGCAATTGGGAGAAAAAGCAAAAACTTTTGAATTATCAGGAGTCCCTGGTGCTTCTGCAACAGTAGATAGAGGTAAAGGATTTGAACAAATTTCAAAGACAAATTTAGATGTTCTTTCTAGTCAATCCGCTAATTTTGATCGCGCAAAAGCTTTGAATACAGCGTAAAATATGATTCAAGGAAACAAAGAAGTACAAGCAATCTTTGCACAGAATGATGAGATGGCGTTAGGAGCTGCACAAGCAGTAAAAGCAGCTGGTCTTAGCAATGTATTAATTGTTGGTATTGATGGTCAACCAGATGCACATGATGCTATTGCAAAAGGTGATATTACTGCCACTATTGCTCAGCAACCAGCTAAGATGGGGGAAATCGCTATTCAATCAGCAATCGATCATTATCAAGGGAAAAAACTGGAAAAAGAAACAGTTTCTCCAATTTATCTTGTGACTAAGGATAATGTTGATCAACATAACTGGTGATATATTTTTAGTAAGTAGGTGGTTGTTAATTTTCATTCAATGTAGTTTTTAAATATCATTGTTACTAATTGAGTTATTGGGTGCAAAAAGACCAGATTCCAAACTTGGATCTGGCCTATGATATGATACCCTTGATGGAGATGATGGAAGCTCCGGACAAATCTGAATTTTTCTACCCTCGCCGTGCAGAAGACGATTGGGAAAAGAAAATTTTCTAATCCTTTACCAAATAACCGAGCTGATCCAAGGCCTCCTCGATATAGTGGAGGTCTTGTTGTGTTTCGGCTTCGACTAGGTGGTAATGGATGCCATCTGTCAATTCAGACAGAGGTCTGAAGTCAGAATGCTCGACTTGTTCTAGAAAATGTTGCACATCTCGGCGACAAGACAGTTTCAGCAAGGTTTCAATTTCTCCATAAACGGGATGGTCAATCAAGGTGTTTTGAACACGTCCACCATTATCTACGATAGCTAGGAGTTCCTGACCGATTTCTTCAACTTCATGTTTCACTTTGAAAAGTTTGTGAACATAAGGATTGGTTTCAACTTGCTTATAGACGTAGCCACGATTAGTGGATAGGATAGGAGCGCCATCGGCTCTTAAAATTGCAATGTCCTGTACAATGACCTGACGTGTGACATGAAAATGTTCCGCCAAACTTTGGCCATTAAGGGCTTTGGGAGCTTCTTTCAAGAGTTGGAGCAGAGCTTGTTTGCGATCTTTTGTCATAGCTTTTCCTTTTAACGGCGTTTTCGAAGCACTTTATAGACAGCTAGTGCTAATGTATAGTCTACCATACTATGGATAATTGTACCAAATCCAACTAGCACAAATAGAACATAAAACATATTTTCTACATTGGTACCAGAAGTTGCGTAAAAAAGGACACAGGCTAATACTTCAGCAAGGGCATGGACAAGCGCTAACACAAAATTGAAAATCCAGGAAGCTTTTGGTTTATCTAGGGTATCGGGGAATTTTTGTAGGTAAAGAGCCCCCAAAGTTCCAAAAAAGATATGGGAAAAAGCTCGAAAAACGATCACCATGGGATAGCCAGCCATCAAAAATCCAAAACTAGAGGCTAGGATGACAAAAACAGCCATCAAGGGCGATAAGAACATAGCGATAAAAATAGCGATGTGGCTTCCTAAAGTATAGGAAGCAGGTGGAATGACGATCTTGAAAGGCATAACAATTGGAATCAAAATCGCAATAGCCGTTAAAAGGGCAGTCATTGTCATAAATTGTGTCTTTTTCCGTGTATTCATAAGAATCTCCTTTTTGTCTGTATATACACTAGTATAGTACTATAAACCAGACAATAAAGCAAGGATTTATACTCTTCGAAAATCAAATTCAAACCACGTCAGCTTCACCTTGCCGTACTCAAGTACAGCCTGCGGCTAGCTTCCTAGTTTGCTCTTTGATTTTCATTGAGTATTACTTAGGTTTATAGGTCGTTTTTTAGTTAAAAGTTAGTAAAGATTTCACTAAAAAGAAACTACTTCAAACAAAATCTCCACCTTCAAGCTTGAAAGTGGAGATGTTTTTATTTTTTCAAAGTCTGTAGTCTTGGAACAATGGCTAGCGTTAGAACTGCGGAAATAACTAATTCAGCAATCGAATTTGTTGAGATAACAGTTGCTAGGAGTTTTTGGATATTACCATCAAAAACATTTCCAAAAAGGTAGAAAATTCCACCAAGTACAAAGACTGTGTTGGTTAGCGAACCAAGGGCACCAGCTAAAATAAGACCAGTTTTATTTTTCATCAGTTTATAAACTAGATACGGAGTTAAACCAATCAAAATACGTGGGACGATAGCTATGATAGCTGAGTAGATGTTTCCGTTTGGGACAAATGGTGAGAAGAGGTAGCTTGTTGGTAGAATCGTAATCGTGTTAACGGTCAAGCTAAGTAGCCCCATCAAAAATCCAAGTGTAACCCCAACGCGTGGACCGTAAATAATGCTGGCAATAATGACAGGAATATGAACGATGGTCGGTTTGATTGGGAATGGAAAAAGGTTAAAGATAAGTGAGCTCAGAAAGTGTATCACGAGCATGGTTGCAAAAAAGATAGCAATAGGTGCAATATTAGAGCGTTTTTTCATCGATAGTTTCCTTTATTCTTTCTAAAATAATTGTGAGGTCAGCTAAGGCTCCTCTTCCGTGGTCTCCACAAGCTAGTAGGGATTCCTTAGGATCAATCAGCTGATAGCCGTAGGTTTCTAATGTTTTCAGATTAGCCTGAGTTGCCGGATGTTCATACATTTTTGTATTCATAGCAGGAGCTATTAGTTTAGGAATATGACTGGGCAATGCTAGAGCTGTACTGGTTACCATGTTGTCCGCAAAGCCGTGGGCTAGTTTTGCAATAGTGTTAGCAGTTGCAGGTACCACGATAAATAGATCAGTTTCTTTTCCCAGTTCGATATGATTGACTTGATCAGGATAGGGTTCCTTCATAACATCCAAGTGGACAGGATTCTGCGATAAGACCTGTAGTGTTAAAGGTTGGATAAACTCTGTAGAAGCCTGAGTCATTAAGACAGTGACTTGATGACCTTGTTTTTTTAGAGAACTGACTAAATCTGCCGACTTGTAAGAGGCGATTGATCCAGTTACAGCCAAGAGAATATGTGCCATAGCTTTCCTTTCTATGAATGATAGGCTTGAATCTTTTTAAGGAGGAGTTTTGCAATTTCTTCTTTAGTCTGGACTGTTTGAAGCTGATCTTTTTCAACAAAGATTGCACGATGCTGGTTTGCTGAAATTTGAGTCAGGTCATTTGCGATAATTAAGTCTGCTTGGTTCTTGATAAGACTTTTTCTAG
This sequence comes from Streptococcus mitis, assembly GCF_047464945.1. Lineage (GTDB taxonomy): Bacteria > Bacillota > Bacilli > Lactobacillales > Streptococcaceae > Streptococcus > Streptococcus mitis_EA. The sequence continues at coordinate 139,316 of NZ_JASHAX010000001.1, forward strand.
CAATCTCGATGAGATAATCCTCAGAGACATCAACCAGCAGTTTGAAACCAATCAGATGAATAGCAGGATTCCATTCCTTGATTAGAGAGATGATTTTTGGTGTTTTTTTCAGGAATAAAACCTGAATCTCATCAGTCGAAGAAATCTTAGCTTGATGATTTTGCTTGCTTAAAAATTCTTCTAGATTGGAACTAGCTTGGACTTCCTCAAGCCCTGTCATATAAACAGGAGTGTAGTCAGAAACAGCCATTGAGTGGACCAAGACCTGATAATTCTGAACACGTTCTTGCATTTCCAGTAGAAGGTCCTTGGTATTGTTAATTTCTCGAATACTTAGGTCAGGATGAGGTTCTGGCTTCACAGCCCGTTTTGTCGTCATTAAACAAACTTCATGCCCTGCAGCAAGCAATGTTTCTGTGATGATTTTCCCCAAGCGTCCTGTAGAATGGTTAGTGATAGAGCGGACGCTATCGATAGCTTCACTGGTACCGCCCGATGTAACTAAAATTTTCATAGCACTATTGTACACAAAAATAAACGGTAAGTAAAATGAAAGTGATAAAAATTGAGTAAATTAATATATGGTCGATTTTGAAAAACTCTCCTGTTTATAGGATAATAGAAATATATGCAATAAGGAGAATGCTGAATGAATTTTTTTAAATTTGCTGACAATTTTACAAAAGAAGCTAGTAAGGTATTGAATGATGCTGGATCCGCTACCAGTAAAGTATTAAATGAAGCAGGTAAATTTACTGGAGAAGCTATTACAGAGTCTGTAAAAGTTATAGAAGATGTTTCAAGTCAGGTTGGCGATGTTATCACAGATGTTTCTGAAAAAGCTATTGGGGTAGCTAGTGATGTGGTAGAACATGTAACTAAAGCTTCATCGGAAACTTTTAATGAAGCAGGTAAAATAGCGAATAATACGAAAGAACAAATTGATGCTGTTGACCTCTTTAATTCTAAACTTAGACAAGAAGCTGTCGAGGGATATAAAGAATCTATAAGATTGTATAATGATGAAGCTGATAATTTGGCTAATAAATCAACAGAACTCTATCAGGTTAGGGAAAAAGCGGTCAAAGTTGTAAAAATTATTGAAGAAAGAATTAGTAAGCTAGCAAATAAGCCAAAAGAGTTTGAAACAAAATTAGAAGAAATTGATGTTGAAATTCAGAATTTTGAAGATAAGCAAATTGCTATTTCACAGTCAATTAAGGAAGTTGAATTAGCAAGTGGTAGTACAGCGGCTACGGCTTCTCTTAGTGCATTAGGAGTAACAGTTGCAACTTTAGGGCCTACTGCCGCTATGGGTGTTGCAACTACATTTGGTGTTGCATCAACAGGTACTGCGATATCAAGTTTGACAGGTGCTGCAGCAAATAGCGCCGCTCTGGCTTGGTTAGGTGGTGGAAGTGTAGCAGCTGGTGGTGGTGGAGTGGCAGCCGGTAACGCATTTTTAGCATTGGCTGGTCCTGTCGGTTGGGGAATTGCAGGCGTTATGTTGACCGCTTCTGTAGGCGCTGGTGTAGTAGCTAATAGGAAAAATGAAGAAGTTGCAAAAGAGGCTATAGAGGAACAGAAAAAGGTAGAATTGTTGGCTAGACAACTTAAAGAAAAAGTAATAGAAGTTACGGAATTAATAGAATTAACTGAAAAACAAACAGAAGGAATTTATTTAGCCAATTTATCTTTAACTGGAATGGACTATAGCTTATTTACTGAAGATGAAAAATACAAAGCAGGTAATTTAGTGAATTCAACACTATCACTGACAGCTATGATAAATAAGGAAATTAAAATAAATGGTTAATCAAATTTTTAATCAAGCATTTAACCAAGGTATTGGAGCATATGTCAATTGCTTAAATAATTTAAGAATTCAAGACTTACAAATTGCTATGAAAATGATAGAAGATGAAGCTCGCAATATCATCTTAAACAAGGATAATGCCTCTAAAATTTTAGATTATGCTAAAGATAATATAGAAGATGTTATTGTTAAAAATCGAGGCGGTGATCGTGGAGTACATGGTTTTATAGCAGAGTTTGCAGAAGCAGGAATTGTAAATGCAAGGAGAGCAATTGAAGGATTAAAACCAATAGTTAAAGTATTGAATGACAATGGACCAGCCGATTTATTAATTGGTAGAAATACTATTCAAATGAAGTTTTATAATAATTTACGTGATGAGTTAGAACAATCATTTTTTTACAATACAAAAATGAAAATGATGTTTCCAAAAGATCACGTTCAAGTATTTGAAAAAATAATGGCTGGAGCAAAAGAAGTTGAACTTAATGGTAAGAGATTGTCCAGTAAACAAATTACGGATATACGCCAAATAATTAATGATATCACTGAAAGCAAGGGACTTACTTCATACAAATCTTGGATGAAATCCTCTGCTCTAGATTATAAAGACGCTCAAAAGAATTCAATTAACTCTCTATTGGATTCTGAACAGAAAAATATTTATAAAACAGTCAAACTGAAACAACAAGAATTAAATAAAAAAAGATTAGTAGCCCAAAAACATGCATTGCCAAATTTAAAAGAAGCTAACAAGGTTGCAAGGAACGCTGCTTTTTTACAGGGTGGTTTAGCTTTGATGTCGAGTGTGTATGGAAAATATAAAGAAGGAAAAAATATTTTTGAATTCGAACAATCAGATTGGTTAGATTGTGGATTGAATACAGCTGAAGGAGTTGTAAAGGGTACAATATCTGGTTATTCTATTTATGGATTAACAAACGTCTTGGGGATTAGTGCTCCAAATGCTAGTGCTTTAGTTATGGCAACTTATGGAATGATAGACATTGTTCTAAAGTATAGATCTACAGAAATAATCCAAGATGAATTTATGAATCTTTTGACATTAAATGTAATGGATGCTTCCTTTGCAACAATTGGTGCTTGTATTGGTCAAGCAATGATTCCTATACCAGTTCTAGGTTCTGTAGTGGGTTCAATAGCCAGCTCAATCATTTGGGAAATAGGGAAGGGAATATTAAATGATAGCGAACAAAAAATCATTCAAGTCTACCAGGAAAATCTGAATAATTATATAAAAATATTAGATAAGCATTATCTTGCTATTTATAATGAAATCATAGAAAAATATAAAAAACTGGGTGAATTACAAGATTACTCGTTTGATTTATCGTTAAACACTAAACTTAGTTTTGAATATTCTATTGAGTTGGCAGAAAAATTAGAAATTGAAAACACAAGAATTTTACATAATTTATCTGAAATTGACAGCTATTTTCTTGACTAAATTATTTTTTCATTATTCTATAGTTTCAAACTATAAAGCCATATAAAATTTAAGAAAGGGCTCTAAAAACCTTAAAAATAGGAATAATTACGAACGTTTAGAGAGTTTAAGGATGTTAAAAATCTCGTTTTGTGTTATAATGAATTATCATATAAGAGGTTAGAGGAGTTTTGAATGAAAACAGATATTGAAATCGCACAGAGTATTGAGTTGAAGCCAATTGTTGATGTTGTAGAGAAACTGGGTATTTCTTACGACGATTTGGAGTTGTATGGAAAGTACAAGGCTAAGCTCAGCTTTGATAAAATTCGTGCAGTTGAGAGCAATCCAGTTGGGAAATTGATCTTGGTTACTGCCATCAACCCAACACCTGCAGGTGAAGGAAAATCAACTATTACCATTGGTCTTGCGGATGCCTTGAACAAGATTGGCAAGAAAACAATGATTGCTATCCGCGAACCATCTCTTGGTCCAGTCATGGGGATCAAGGGTGGTGCTGCTGGTGGTGGATATGCCCAAGTTCTTCCAATGGAAGATATTAATCTCCACTTCACTGGAGACATGCATGCCATTACAACTGCTAACAACGCTCTTTCTGCCTTAATTGACAACCACTTGCACCAAGGAAATGAGTTGGGAATTGACCAACGTCGTATTCTTTGGAAACGTGTTGTGGACTTGAACGACCGTGCCCTTCGCCATGTGACCGTTGGACTTGGTGGCCCTCTAAATGGTATTCCACGTGAGGATGGCTTTGACATTACCGTCGCTTCAGAGATCATGGCCATTCTTTGCTTGGCAACAGACATCGAGGACTTGAAACGCCGTTTGGCGAATATCGTTATCGGTTATCGCTATGACCGTACGCCTGTTTCTGTAGGTGATTTGCAGGTTGAAGGTGCCTTGGCTTTGATTTTGAAGGATGCGATTAAGCCGAACCTGGTTCAAACAATTTACGGAACACCTGCCTTTGTACATGGTGGTCCATTTGCCAATATCGCTCATGGATGTAATTCAGTCTTGGCAACGACTACAGCCCTTCACTTGGCTGATTACACAGTTACTGAAGCTGGTTTTGGTGCAGACCTTGGTGCCGAGAAATTCCTTGATATTAAGACACCAAACTTACCAACATCTCCAGATGCAGTTGTCATTGTCGCAACCCTTCGAGCCCTTAAGATGAATGGTGGCGTGGCTAAGGATGCTCTGACAGAGGAAAATGTAGAAGCAGTTCGTGCCGGTTTTGCTAACTTGAAACGCCATGTAGAAAATATCCGTAAGTTTGGTATTCCAGCAGTTGTAGCTATCAATGAATTTGTTTCTGATACAGAAGCTGAAATCGCAGCCTTGAAAGAGCTCTGTGCCTCAATTGATGTTCCAGTTGAGCTGGCTAGTGTCTGGGCTGATGGTGCAGAAGGTGGAGTAGCACTTGCCGAAACAGTTGTCAAAACTATCGCTGAAACCCCAGCTAACTATAAACGTTTGTATGACAATGACCTTTCTGTCCAAGAAAAGATTGAAAAGATTGTTACTGAGATCTACCGTGGTAGCAAAGTAAACTTTGAGAAGAAAGCTCAAACACAAATTGCTCAAATAGTTCAAAACGGTTGGGACAAATTGCCAATTTGTATGGCTAAGACCCAGTATAGCTTCTCAGACAATCCAAATGCACTTGGAGCACCTGAAAACTTTGAAATTACCATTCGTGAATTGGTACCAAAATTAGGTGCAGGCTTCATCGTAGCCCTAACTGGCGATGTGATGACCATGCCTGGACTTCCAAAACGACCAGCAGCTCTCAATATGGATGTTGAAAGTGACGGAACTGTCCTAGGCTTGTTCTAGTATATTGAAATTGACTTTATACTCTTCGAAAATCAAATTCAAACCACGTCAGCTTCACCTTGGATTATATATGTGACTGACTTCGTCAGTCTTGTCTACAACCTCAAAGCAGTGCTTTGAGCAACCTGCGGCTAGCTTCCTAGTTTGCACTTCGATTTTCATTGAGTAATAAATGAGTTTGGAAATACTATCCAAGCTCATTTTTTATCTAGATATAAGGAGTTACCTTCTACACGTAAGCAGTCTAGGTAAAGATATTTTCCCTGAATTCTGATATAATAGAAATATTGACTTCAAGAGTAAGGAAGAGAAGATGAACGCATTATTAAATGGAATGAATGACCGTCAGGCTGAGGCGGTGCAAACGACAGAAGGGCCCTTGTTGATCATGGCGGGGGCTGGTTCTGGAAAGACCAGAGTTTTGACCCACCGCATTGCTTATCTGATTGATGAAAAGCTGGTCAATCCGTGGAATATCTTGGCCATTACCTTTACCAACAAGGCTGCGCGTGAGATGAAAGAGCGTGCTTATAACCTCAATCCAGCCACTCAGGACTGTCTGATTGCGACTTTTCACTCCATGTGTGTTCGTATTCTGCGTCGTGATGCGGATCATATTGGCTACAACCGCAATTTCACTATTGTAGATCCTGGTGAACAGCGAACGCTCATGAAACGCATTCTCAAACAGTTGAACCTGGATCCGAAAAAATGGAATGAACGGAGCATCTTAGGGACTATTTCTAATGCCAAGAATGATTTAATTGATGATGTGGCTTATGCAGCTCAAGCTGGAGATATGTACACGCAAATCGTGGCCCAGTGTTATACAGCCTATCAAAAAGAGCTTCGTCAGTCAGAGTCAGTTGACTTTGATGATTTGATTATGCTGACCCTGCGTCTCTTTGATCAGAATCCTGATGTCTTGACCTACTACCAGCAGAAGTTTCAATACATTCACGTTGATGAATACCAAGATACCAACCATGCCCAGTACCAACTGGTCAAACTCTTAGCTTCCCGCTTTAAAAACATCTGTGTGGTTGGGGATGCGGACCAGTCTATCTACGGTTGGCGTGGTGCTGATATGCAGAATATTTTGGATTTCGAGAAAGATTATCCCCAAGCCAAGGTTGTTTTGTTGGAGGAGAATTATCGTTCAACCAAAACCATTCTCCAAGCGGCCAATGAGGTTATTAAAAATAATAAAAACCGCCGTCCTAAGAATCTCTGGACCCAAAACGCTGATGGGGAGCAAATCGTTTACTATCGTGCCGATGATGAGCTGGATGAGGCTGTATTTGTGGCTAAAACTATTGATGAACTTGGTCGCAGTCAAAACTTCCTTCACAAGGATTTTGCAGTTCTCTATCGGACTAATGCCCAGTCCCGTACTATTGAAGAAGCCCTTCTCAAGTCCAACATCCCTTATACAATGGTCGGAGGAACTAAGTTCTACAGCCGTAAGGAAATTCGTGATATTATTGCCTACCTCAACCTTATTGCCAATTTGAGTGACAATATTAGTTTTGAACGTATTATCAACGAACCGAAACGTGGAATTGGGCCAGGTACAGTTGAGAAAATCCGTGATTTTGCCAATATGCAAAATATGTCCATGCTAGTTGCTTCTGCAAATATTATGTTGTCTGGAATCAAGGGTAAGGCAGCTCAATCTATCTGGGATTTTGCCAATATGATTCTGGATTTGCGGGAGCAACTGGACCATTTAAGCATTACTGAGTTGGTTGAGTCTGTCCTTGAAAAAACAGGATACGTCGATATTCTTAATGCCCAAGCGACCTTAGAAAGCAAGGCTCGGGTAGAAAACATCGAGGAGTTCCTCTCTGTGACGAAGAACTTTGATGACACCTCTGATGTGTCAGAAGAGGAAACTGGTCTGGACAAACTGAGTCGTTTCTTAAATGACTTGGCCTTGATTGCCGACACAGATTCAGGTAGTCAGGAGACATCAGAAGTGACCTTGATGACCCTGCATGCTGCCAAAGGTCTCGAGTTTCCAGTTGTCTTTTTGATTGGGATGGAAGAAAATGTCTTTCCGCTTAGCCGTGCAGCTGAAGATCAAGATGAACTAGAAGAAGAGCGCCGTCTAGCCTATGTAGGAATTACGCGTGCAGAGAAAATTCTCTATCTGACCAATGCCAACTCGCGCCTGCTTTTCGGTCGTACCAACTACAACCGTCCGACTCGTTTTATTAACGAAATCAGTTCAGACTTGCTTGAGTATCAAGGATTGGCGCGCCCAGCAAATACAAGCTTTAAGGCGTCTTATAGTAGTGGTGGTCTTGCCTTCGGTCAAGGTATGAGTCTTGCCCAGGCTCTTCAAGATCGTAAACGCAGTGCAGCCCCAAAAACTATCCAGTCAAGTGGTCTCCCATTTGGTCAATTTACAGCTGGTGCAAAATCAGCGTCTAGTGAGGCAATTTGGTCTATTGGTGATATTGCCCTCCACAAGAAGTGGGGGGAGGGAACCGTTCTGGAAGTTTCAGGTAGCGGTGCTACGCAGGAATTGAAAATCAATTTCCCAGAAGTTGGCCTGAAAAAACTTTTAGCCAGTGTGGCTCCAATTGAGAAAAAAATCTAATTTTCCATCCTTCTCACGAATAATAAAGTGAGGAGGATTTTTATGTACAGTATTTCATTCCAAGAAGATTCATTATTGCCAAGAGAGAGATTGGCCAAGGAAGGAGTAGAAGCGCTCAGTAATCAAGAGTTGCTAGCTATTTTACTCAGGACAGGAACACGTCAGGCTAGCGTTTTTGAAATTGCCCAGAAAATCTTGAGCAATCTTTCAAGCCTAACGGATTTGAAAAAAATGACCCTGCAGGAATTGCAGAGTCTGTCTGGCATCGGGCGAGTTAAGGCTATAGAATTGCAAGCTATGATTGAACTGGGGCATCGTATCCACAAACACGAGACCCTTGAAATGGAAAGTATTCTCAGCAGTCAAAAGTTAGCCAAGAAGATGCAACAGGAGTTGGGACATAAAAAACAAGAGCACTTGGTGGCGCTCTATCTCAATACTCAAAATCAAATCATCCATCAACAGACCATTTTTATCGGTTCTGCAACTCGTAGTATCGCTGAACCGCGAGAGATTCTTCACTATGCAATCAAGCATATGGCGACTTCTCTCATCTTGGTTCACAATCATCCTTCAGGAGCGGTAGCGCCCAGTCGAAATGATGATCATGTCACTAAACTTGTTAAAGAAGCCTGCGACCTGATGGGGATTGTCCTCTTGGACCATTTGATTGTCTCATATTCTAGTTACTTTAGTTACCGTGAAAAAACAGATTTAATCTAAAGTTCATTAACGACATAGTCAAAGAGGTTTTTATCTTTGGGACGATTTTCAAAAAGAAACTCTGGATGCCATTGGACACCGAGAAAGGCAACATCATCCGTACTCATGACAGCTTCAATGATACCATCTTTAGGATCATGAGCCGCAATCTTTAAATTTGGTGCTAAATCCTTGATACTCTGGTGATGGAAGGAGTTGATATGGGAGATTTCTCCATAGATTTCTCGGAGAACAGTATCTGGTTCTGTCACCAAGCGTTGGGTTGTGTACTCAGCCGAACAATCCTGCCAATGGTCTTCTATATCTTGGTACAGAGTTCCACCCATGGCAACGTTAAAGAGTTGTGTTCCACGGCAGACAGAAAAAATTGGCTTTTTCTGTTTAATAGCTTCCTTGATGAGAGCCAGTTCGAAGATGTCTCTTTGAAGGTGGTAGTCATCGCTATCAATGGTTTTTGGTTCACCATAGAATTTTGGATCAACATTTTGCCCACCTGTCAAGATGAGCTTGTCAATCATACTGATATAGTGGCAGGCCATTTCTTGATCACCAATCGGTAGGATGATGGGAATCCCTCCAGCGTCTTTAACGCCTTCCACAAAGCCTTTTGCTGCGTAGCTCATCATGATGTCATCATCAGGATGAGTTTTTTCGTTTCCTGTAATCCCTATAACTGGTTTTTTCATAAAATGATTTTCGCTTTCTAATCCTCTTTTCGCATGAAATAGAGGAGGGTTTGGAGTTCACTTGTCAAATCGACATACTGAACGACCACATCTTTTGGTAAATGCAGATGGACTGGTGAAAAACTAAGAATTCCTTTCACGCCAGCATCTACCAAGAGATTAGCGACCTCTTGTGACTTAACGCTGGGAACGGTCAGGATAGCAGTCTTGACATCAGCATCCTTGATTTTATCCTTGATTTGAGAAATCCCGTAAATGGGAATTCCATCAGGAGTTTGGCTACCGACTTCAGGATGGTCATCAAGATCAAAGGCCATGATAATCTTCATCTTGTTACGTTCGTGGAAGCGGTAGTGGAGAAGGGCATGGCCCATATTTCCAATACCAACCAGCATGACATTGGTGATGGAGTTATCATTGAGTAAATCGGCAAAAAACGTCATCAGTTTTTTGACATCGTAGCCAAAACCACGACGACCTAGTTCACCAAAATAGGAAAAATCACGACGAACTGTCGCTGAATCAATACCGATGGCCTCTGCAATTTGTTTAGAGTTGGCACGTTCAATCTTTTCTGCATGAAATCTCTTAAAAATTCGATAGTATAGGGAGAGTCTTTTTGCTGTAGCTTTTGGAATAGCAGACTGTTTATCTTTCACAAAATCACAACCTTTCTATTCTTCTATTTTATAGAAACATTGTGAAAAAATCAACAAAAACAAGAAAAAACTAAGAAAAATCTTAGTTTTGATGTAAAAAATCTGCATGTGATAGAAAACGGTAGAGGTCTCCGACCAGGCCCTGATAAACTTTCTGGTCCTTAAAAGTCAGAGAAGTCACATAAAGTGTATCTGGTAGGGTCACACATCCTGACAAAGCCAGCATGAGTTCCTCATAATCTTCGTACTTGAGAGTACGCTCTACATGATAGTTATCCTTATAGGTCAGTTCAAACATTTTGGCTTTATCTTTCTGATTTTGTAAAGACACCACGCTCTACCAAGCTATCCATGAGGAAATAGAATTTTTCCTGATGAATGTGGTGGTCTTCTGATTTGAAAATATCAACTAGACGAAGGCCAAACTTGTCAGTGATATTGATTTTAGCTCCTGTTAGTTCTTTATTGATAATGATTTTGAGTTGGAAGCCCTCACCGCTATTTGGCACTTTTTCAAGTAGGCGAGTTAGTTCGTAGTTACCAACTTTTGTCTCAAAAAAGGTGTTATCTTTGAGGGTGAATTTTTTTACAGAAGGGCTAAGAGTGTAGTCGTAACGACAATTTTTTAACTGAATGGTTTTTTCAAATGCCATATGGCTAACCTCCGATAATTTCTTTTAAGTTTTTTGCGAGGGTTTGTAGGTCTTCAACGGTATTTTGTGGCGACAAACTGATACGAACGGATTCCTTCAAGCGTTCTGAATTTGCTCCGTACATAGCTTCAAGAACATGACTAGATTGGACAATGCCTGCCGTACAGGCTGAGCCAGTAGAGATTGAAATTCCAGCTAAATCTAGACGAAGGAGTAAGAGGTCATTTTTTTGGCCAGGAAATCCAATATTGAGAACATAAGGGAGATGATGCTGTCCTCTATTCAAGTAATATTGAATGTCCTCTAGCTCCGCAAGAAAAGCAGTTTCTAGATTTTGTATATGTTGAAAATGTTCTTTTTGTTTTTCTAGGTCTTCTTTTAGGGCTGCAACCATGCCTACGATGGCAGCTAAATTTTCAGTTCCTGCACGTTTTTTCTGTTCTTGGTCTCCGCCATGTAGATAGGAATCAAAATCCATGCTAGATGCGTAGAGAAAGCCGATTCCCTTAGGACCATGGAACTTGTGGGCCGAAGCAGTGAGAAAATCAATGCCCAATTCTTCTGGGTGTATAGGGATTTTACCAATAGCCTGAACTGCATCGACATGATAGGCAGCAGGGTGTTGCTTGAGTATTTGGCCAATTTCAGCAATGGGCAGTAGGTTTCCCGTCTCATTATTGGCAAACATGGTTGAAACCAAAATCGTATCGTCACGTAAGGCCTCTTGAATTTGCTGGGCGGTGATTTCTTGATTTTCTGGCTGGATAATGGTTACTTCAAAACCGAAGTGTTGAACCAAGTAATCAATGGTTTCAAGGACAGCATGGTGCTCGATGGCGGTTGTGATGATATGTTTTCCTTGTTCTTGATGACGAAGGCAGTAGCCAATGATGGCAGTATTGTTGCCTTCAGTCCCACCAGAAGTGAAAAAGATATGTTGAGGTTTTGTTCCCAGTGACTGGGCTAGTTCCTGACGGGCTTCTCTCAAGAGTTTGCCAGCTTGACGACCATGACCATGGATACTAGATGGATTGCCATGGGTTTCTTGCATAACCTTGGTCATAGCTGAAATAGCAACTGCTGACATGGGAGTCGTTGCAGCATTGTCCAAATAAATCAAAGGATCACCTTATTTCTTTTTGTTGTAGGCAAAGAGTGGGCTGACTGGTTTTCTTTCGTGGATACGGACGATGGCATCACCAATTAACTCACTAGCAGTGATGTAGCATACGTTTTTAGGAGTTTTTTCTTTTGTTGCTACTGAATCAGTCACAAGAATTTCCTTAATATTAGTATTGTCAAGAAGTTCAGCAGCTCCTTCGACGAAGAGACCGTGGCTAGAAACAGCATAAATTTCTGTAGCTCCTTCACGTTCAACGATTTTAGCAGCTTCAGAGAAGGTACGTCCTGTATTAAGAATATCATCAATCAAGATGGCTTTCTTACCTTCAACATCACCGATAATATAACCTTCGTTGCGAGTTGCATCGTCTTGAGGGTAATCGATAATGGCGATAGGAGCATCAAGATACTCAGCCAAGCTACGAGCACGTTTTACACCTGAATTTTTAGGGCTAACGACAACAACATCTGAGCCAAGTAGACCCTTATCGCAGTAATGTTTTGCAAATAGAGGAACTGTGTAGAGGTTGTCAACAGGAATATCAAAGAAGCCTTGCACCTGGACAGCATGCAAATCAAGCGTAAGGACACGGTCAACCCCAGCTTTAACCAGCATATTAGCAACTAGTTTAGCTGTAAGTGGCTCACGAGGTGAAGCAATACGGTCTTGACGTGCATAGCCAAAATATGGAAGGACAACGTTAATACTGTGGGCACTTGCGCGAACACAAGCATCAACCATGATCAACAATTCCATTAGGTGGTTGTTAACAGGGAAACTTGTTGATTGGATGATGTAAACATCATAACCACGGACACTTTCTTCAATATTCACTTGGATTTCTCCGTCTGAAAATTGACGTGATGATAGTTTTCCAAGTGGGACACCAACAGCTTGAGCAATTTTCTGTGCAATCTCTTGGTTAGAGTTGAGTGCGAAAAGTTTCATGTTTTTTCTATCTGACATTATAGACCGTCCTCTGTAAACTTTTTAAATCCTAGTTATATTTATCCTACATATATGAACTGGGACTTGTGTATTTTTATCTTTTCTATTTTACCAAAAAATAGAGATTATTTCAGCTATTTTTCATGCTTTTGACAAATCGGACCAATTTTGAGGGAGCTTTTTGATAAGCAATCTGATTTTCCTCTAAAAATTGTTGGAAATCCTGTTTGCCTTGCTCATGATTTTCCACTTCGAGCTCTAATTCGTAATCTGTAATATCAAAGTACTGACTTTCATCTAGTGCCATGAGGCCAATTGGTGTTTGCTTTTCATAGCGAAGCGTTGTGAGACAACCAAGAATCTGCCAGTTCTTGCTCTGGACATCATGTTTAGCTAATTCATCAAGAACCAGCCCCTGAGGAAGTTCTTTCTTGATCAGATAGTTTTCAGCATCTGTTAGTTGCAATTTTTGGTTGTATTCCATATTTCCAACACTTTGCGGGACTTTGAGTGTCAATTCAGCCCAGTCTTTAAAGGTTCGAATGCGCATAGCGACTTTCTTTTCTCGTAGTTCAAAATCAGGCGTGTCGATGTAGTAATTTTTTTGAAGAACAGGTGTAACACCAGTGAACTGGTCTTTTAGACGATCATATTCATCTTTTTTCAAGAGTGTTTTCAATTCAATTTCTAAATGTTTCATTTTTCTTACCTTTTCTTTATCGTTGAAAGCGGATTTATGATATAATAGCTTTGTATTTATTGTATATAAATCTGGAGAAAAAATCAAAGATATTTTTGAAGGATAATATGAGAACAAGGGAGAATATATGACCTTAGAATGGGAAGAATTTCTAGATCCTTACATTCAAGCTGTTGGTGAGTTAAAGATTAAACTTCGTGGTATTCGTAAGCAATATCGTAAGCAAAATAAGCATTCTCCGATTGAGTTTGTGACTGGTCGGGTCAAGCCAATTGAGAGCATCAAGGAAAAAATGGCTCGGCGAGGCATTACTTATGCGACCTTGGAGCATGATTTGCAGGATATTGCTGGTTTACGTGTGATGGTTCAGTTTGTAGATGATGTCCGAGAAGTGGTGGAGATTTTGCACAAGCGTCAGGATATGCGAATCATACAGGAGCGAGATTACATTACTCATCGAAAAGCATCAGGTTACCGTTCCTATCACGTGGTAGTAGAATATACGGTTGACACTATCAATGGAGCCAAGACCATTTTGGCGGAAATTCAAATACGTACCTTGGCCATGAATTTCTGGGCAACAATAGAACATTCTCTCAACTACAAGTACCAAGGGGATTTCCCAGAGGAGATTAAGAAGCGACTGGAAATTACAGCCAAGATTGCCCATCAATTGGATGAAGAAATGGGTAAAATTCGTGATGATATCCAGGAAGCCCAGGCTCTTTTTGATCCTTTGAGTAGAAAATTAAATGACGGTGTAGGAAACAGTGACGATACAGATGAAGAATACAGGTAAACGAATTGACTTGATAGCCAATAGAAAACCACAGAGTCAAAGGGTTTTGTATGAATTGCGAGATCGTTTAAAGAGAAATCAGTTTATACTCAATGATACCAATCCAGACATTGTCATTTCCATTGGTGGGGATGGCATGCTCTTGTCGGCGTTTCATAAGTACGAAGACCAGCTTGATAAGGTGCGCTTTATCGGTCTTCATACTGGACATTTAGGTTTTTATACCGACTATCGTGATTTTGAGTTGGATAAGTTAATGACTAATTTGCAGCTAGATACCGGAGCAAGAGTCTCTTACCCTGTTTTGAATGTGAAGGTTTTTCTTGGAAATGGAGAGGTCAAGATTTTTCGTGCCCTTAATGAAGCCAGCATCCGCAGGTCTGATAGAACCATGGTAGCAGATATTGTCATCAATGGTGTTCCCTTTGAACGTTTTCGCGGAGACGGGCTAACAGTTTCAACCCCTACTGGTAGCACAGCCTATAACAAGTCGCTCGGTGGAGCTGTTTTACACCCTACCATTGAAGCTCTTCAGTTGACGGAAATTGCTAGCCTAAACAATCGTGTCTATCGAACGCTGGGTTCTTCTATTATTGTTCCTAAGAAGGATAAGATTGAACTCATTCCAACGAGAAACGATTACCATACCATTTCGGTTGACAATAGTGTGTATTCTTTCCGCAATATCGAGCGAATCGAGTATCAAATTGATCATCATAAGATTCACTTTGTCGCGACTCCTAGCCACACCAGTTTCTGGAACCGCGTTAAGGATGCCTTTATAGGCGAGGTGGACGAATGAGGTTTGAATTTATCGCAGATGAGCATGTCAAGGTCAAGACCTTTTTGAAAAAGCACGAGGTTTCTAAAGGACTTTTGGCCAAGATTAAGTTTCGAGGTGGAGCTATTCGGGTCAATGACCAACCGCAAAATGCAACTTATCTATTGGATATTGGAGACCGCGTTACTATCGATATTCCCGCTGAGGAAGGTTTTGAAACTCTGGAAGCTATCGAGCGTCCATTGGATATTCTCTATGAGGATGACCATTTTCTAGTTCTGAATAAACCCTATGGAGTGGCTTCTATTCCTAGTGTCAATCACTCTAATACCATTGCCAATTTTATTAAGGGTTACTATGTCAAGCAAAATTACGAAAATCAGCAGGTTCACATTGTGACCAGACTTGACCGAGACACTTCTGGCTTGATGCTCTTTGCCAAGCACGGTTATGCCCATGCACGATTGGACAAGCAGTTGCAGAAGAAATCTATCGAGAAACGCTACTTTGCCCTCGTTAAAGGAGATGGATATTTGGAGCCTGAAGGAGAAATTATAGCTCCTATTGCGCGTGATGAAGACTCTATTATTACCAGAAGAGTGGCTAAAGGTGGAAAGTATGCCCATACTTCCTACAAGATTGTAGCATCTTATGGGAATATTCACCTGGTCGACATTCGCTTGCATACTGGTCGAACTCACCAAATCCGAGTCCATTTTTCCCATATCGGTTTTCCTTTGTTGGGAGATGATTTGTACGGTGGTAGCCTGGACGACGGCATCCAACGTCAGGCCTTGCATTGTCATTACCTATCCTTTTATCATCCATTTTTAGAGCAGGACTTGCAGTTAGAAAGTCCCTTGCCGGATGATTTCAGTAACCTAATTACCCAGTTATCAACTAATACTCTATAAAAAGTAATTCAGAGTATAATTATTATCTTAAAGGAGAAAACTCATGGAAGTTTTTGAAAGTCTCAAAGCCAACCTGGTTGGTAAAAATGCTCGTATCGTTCTGCCTGAAGGGGAAGAGCCACGTATTCTTCAAGCGACAAAACGCTTGGTAAAAGAAACAGAAGTGATTCCTGTTTTGCTTGGAAATCCTGAAAAAATTAAAATTTATCTTGAAATTGAAGGGATCATGGATGGTTATGAAGTCATCGACCCTCAAAATTATCCTCAATTTGAAGAAATGGTTGCTGCCTTGGTGGAGCGTCGTAAGGGTAAAATGTCTGAAGAAGATGCACGCAAGGTTTTGGTTGAAGATGTCAACTATTTTGGTGTTATGTTAGTATACCTGGGCTTGGTTGATGGAATGGTGTCAGGTGCGATTCACTCAACTGCTTCAACAGTTCGCCCAGCCCTTCAAATCATCAAAACTCGTCCAAATGTCACTCGCACTTCAGGTGCCTTCCTCATGGTTCGTGGTACGGAACGTTACCTGTTTGGAGACTGTGCCATCAATATCAATCCTGATGCAGAAGCCTTGGCTGAAATTGCGATCAACTCAGCAATTACAGCTAAGATGTTTGGAATCGAGCCTAAAATTGCTATGCTAAGCTATTCTACTAAAGGTTCAGGATTTGGAGAAAGCGTTGATAAGGTTGTTGAAGCAACTAAAATTGCTCACGACTTGCGCCCTGACCTTGAAATCGATGGTGAGTTGCAATTTGATGCGGCCTTTGTTCCAGAAACTGCAGCTCTGAAAGCTCCTGGAAGTACAGTAGCTGGTCAAGCAAATGTCTTCATCTTCCCAGGTATCGAGGCAGGAAATATCGGCTACAAGATGGCCGAACGTCTTGGTGGCTTTGCGGCCGTAGGACCTGTTTTACAAGGTTTGAATAAGCCAGTTAACGACCTTTCTCGTGGATGTAATGCAGATGATGTTTACAAGTTAACCCTCATCACAGCAGCCCAAGCTGTTCATCAATAAAGAGAAGTGCTACTAAATAATTCGTATTTATAATCAAAAAACGCATAGTATCAGGAAAACCTTGGTACTATGCGTTTTATTGTGTGAAGATTTACTTCATTTTCTCTTAAAATTGAGTTTTTGCCCAGTCTATTTTTAGTCTCTATAAGCTACGATACCAATGATTGTATCAACTGCACGTTCCATAGTCTGAAGGCTAACGTATTCAAAACGTCCGTGCATATTCTCGCCACCAGCAAAGATATTAGGGGTTGGGATTCCCATAAAGGAAATCTTAGAGCCATCTGTCCCTCCACGGATTGGTTCGATAATAGGAGTGATTCCCAGATCTTCCATAACGGCTTTAGCAATGGTAATTGGAGTCATATCTTTTTCAATGACTTCTTTCATATTGTAGTACTGATCTGTTAAGTTTAGGGTGACACGGTCGCTACCAAGTTCTTGATTTATCTTATTAGCGATAGACTGCATAGTTGCTTTACGCGCTTCAAAGGCATCTTTTTCAAAATCACGAATGATGTAGCTTGCACGCGCCTCCTCGACACTACCAGTCACATCCATAAGATGATAGAAACCTTGGTAACCTTCAGTGAACTCAGGTCGGTCATTCTCTGGAAGTTGATTATGAAAATCAATTGCTAGCTGAAGGGCATTGACCATCTGACCTTTGGCGGTACCAGGGTGGACATTGCGTCCTTGGAAATGCAATTCAGCACCCGCTGCTGAAAAGGTCTCGTACTGAAGTTCTCCGAGAGGTCCGCCATCTACAGTATAGGCAAAATCTACATCAAAATCTTCTGCATCAAATTTATTAGCACCAACACCGATTTCTTCATCTGGACCAAAACCAACACGAATCTCACAGTGTTTGATTTCAGGATGGGTAGTCAGATATTCAATAGCTGTCATAATTTCAGCAATCCCTGACTTGTCATCGGCACCTAGCAAGGTTGTTCCATCGGTTGTGATGAGCGTTTGTCCTGGATATTTTTCAAGACTCTTAAAGTCAGCTGGATCGAGTTTAAAACCAGAATTTCCAAGTTCAATCACACCCCCATCGTAGTTTTCAATCACCTGAGGATTAACTCCTTCGGCATTAAAATCAGCAGTATCCATGTGGGAAATGAAACCAATCTTACGTGTTAAAGACGGATGATTGGCTGGCAAGGTACCAATCGCAAAACCATTTGGAAGGTAGTAGACGTTTTGCAGTCCAACACGTTTCATTTCAGGGATAAGAACATTGGTTGCGAAGTCAACCTGACTCTGTGTACTTGGAGTAGTAGTAGAGTGTTCATCAGAGCGTGTGTTGACCTTAACGTAGGTTAAGAAGCGGTCCAAGAGATTGGTGTAAGTCATAAAAAACTCCTTTTGAATTCATTTTTTCCATTGTATCATAGAAAGAAAAGAAAAACAAAAGACAGAAGTTAGGGAAATTCCCTATGTTAGCGTTTACTTATTAATGGATAAATGATAAAATAAACTTGATCAAAATATCACAAGGAAGCAGTTATGAAAAAAGCAATTTTAATGATGACATTCGGTTCGCCAGAAGAGATTACATTTGAAGGTGTAGCTGATTTTTTCACAAATATTCGTCGTGGAGTGAGACCTCAAGACCACGAGATTCAAACACTCTATGATAATTATGTACTTATTGGAGGTACGCCTCTGCAAAGAATTACCCGTGAAGAGGTTGCCTTAGTAGAAGCTAAACTGGGGAATGAGTATAGTGTTTATTTTGCTAATAAGTTTTCTAGACCTTTTATCCCAGATGTGATTGGTCAAATGGAAGCAGACGGCATTGAACAGTGTATTTGCCTGATTTTGGAGCCCCATTATTCTTTTTACTCTGTCATGGGTTATGAGAAATTTTTAGAAAGCAAGCAAATTCAATTTTTGGTCATTAAGGACTGGTATCAGGAAGAAGCGCTCTTAAACTATTGGGCAGATGAAATTGCTAAGATTTTAAAAGATGAAGTAAAGCAGGATAGCTTTAAAGTCATCTTTTCAGCCCATAGTGTTCCCATTTTTGCCTTAGATTTTGGTGACCCCTATATTGATCAAATCTTTGAAAATAGCAAGTTAGTTGCTGAAAAATTAGGTTTGAGTTCCGAGCAATATACCAATACTTGGCAAAGTGAAAGTGATATCGGGATTCCATGGATTAAGCCAGATGTTTTGGAGTATCTCAGAGAACAGACAGAACATCCAGACCATTATATTTTTGTACCAATCAGCTTTATCAGTGAGCACATTGAAGTCTTGTTTGACAATGATGTGGAATGTTATGACTTGTGTCAGGAATTCGGTGTGAACTACCATCGTCCACCAATGCCAAATACGGATTCTCGTTTGATTGATGCCTTGGTTAATACCGTCAGAGCCAATGAACATCAAGAGTTTAAGGAATTTCTCCCAGAAGAAGAAACCTTTGATGAGTTAGTTCCTTCAGATGAGACAAAAAACATTTTGGCTGAATCTCAAGATTTACAAATGCCTGAATTTGTGAAAAAACTGATTGAGAAAAAAGGTCGGGAGAATGTCAAGATGCCTTATCTTATCAAGAAGATGCTAGAAAAAGCAGGCAAGTTGCCGAAAGAGTAAAGAAAAAGGATTTAGCTTTGCGCTAGATCCTTTTAAACGATTATTTTTTCTCAAGAAGAGCTTTGATTTCTTGAAGTACTTCCAATTCAGTTGGACCAGCTGGAACTTCTTCAACAGATTCTTCTTTTTTAGTAAGGCTTTGAGCTTTTTCCATTGCTTTAATCGCAAAGAAGAGAACAGTACCTACAACAAGGAAGTTGATAACAGCACTTAAGAATTTACCATATGTAACACCATTCCATGCAAGCTCAGCGATATTTTGTACTTTCGCTGCTTCCAAGGCTGGGTTTAATAGGAGTGGAGTGATGATATCGTTAACGAATGAAGTTACGATAGCACCAAAAGCAGAGGCAATGATCACACCGACAGCAAGGTCAACAACATTACCACGAAGCAAAAATGCTTTAAGATCTTTTAACATTTTCATAATATCCTTTCAAAAATTTTTACTATTTATTATATATTAATTAAGAAAAGCTTGCAAGATAGATGCTCAGAAGTTCTATTTGTTAAAAACATAGACCTTGCTTAAAATGTAATTAAGAATAATTATCAATAATTGTGCAATTATCGTTTCGATTGCATTTACTTTATCAAGATTTTCATTTACGAATTGCCCTATGATATGAGGGAATTGAGTCACAAACAGAAAAGTAAAGAGCAAGTCTAACAGAAAAGTAGAAAGGCGGGCAAGAAAAAATTTCACTAAACGGATAAGTCGCTTCTTCCTTGCTTGCTTAAATACAATCGTATCATTTGTGATAAAGGCAAATAAGATACCGATAATATTTGCTAGGGCAGTAGCAAGGAGTTCCTGATGACTTAGTTGATAAATGACTAGTCGTGAGAGAATCGAAACTAGAGTTGTTGCAAGGCCAAAAAAGAGATAGGCTAAGATTTCATTGTTAAAAATTTTTTGAATAGGAATTTTCATGTTTTAAGTATAGCATAAAGCAGGCTATTGTGCTATACTAGTAAGGTTGAATAAAGCAACCCTTGGTGCTTAGCTTCTTTCACCAAGCATATTTTACGCGGACAACCCGCCAAAGGAGAAAAGATGAAAAAATTAACTATTCGTGATGTTGCAGACATTGCAATCGTTGCTGCTATCTATGTCGTTTTGACTGTCACACCGCCCCTAAATGCCATTAGCTATGGTGCTTATCAGTTCCGTATTTCAGAAATGATGAACTTTATGGCTTTTTACAATCCTAAGTACATCATCGGAGTTACCATCGGTTGTATGATTGCTAATTTCTTTAGCTTCGGACTACTAGATGTCTTTGTTGGTGGCGGATCAACCTTGGTATTCCTTAGTCTAGGTGTTTGGCTTTTTGCAAAATACAGCAAAGATTACCTTTTTAATGGATTAATTCGAAAAGATCATTTCTTCTTTTCAATCCTCTTTTCAATTTCCATGTTTACTATCGCTGCAGAGTTAAATATTGTAGCAGAATTACCATTCTTCCTTACTTGGTTCACAACAGGAATCGGTGAATTTGCCTCATTGATTATTGGAGCGATTATTATCGGTAAAATTGGTCGTCGAATCGATTTAAGCAAATAGAAGAAGACAAGCTGGGTGACTCTTACCTGGCTTTTTCTTATGGAAAATTTCTAAGGAAACTTGACAAGATTTTCTAACTGTAGTATACTTTTTAAGTAAGCTGATTTAGCTCAGTTGGCAGAGCGCATCCATGGTAAGGATGAGGTCGCCGGTTCAATCCCGGCAATTAGCATGATAGAAACAAAATGACCTTGGGAGACCAAGGTTTTTCTTATCGATCTGTATAAATGAAGTTAAAGAGTTTCGTCTGTTGACAAAAGTGATTCTCTTTAGTAGAATAGAAGATGCGATGAGTCGATAGGTAGTCTTCGGACTACTATTGAGCATAAGGAGGTCATAACGCAGGAGCGGACCTTGATGAGTTGTGTGAACCTGCTCATCACATGAAGATGCCTCTTAGTCCCTGGTCTAGCGACTGGGGATTTTTATTTTCCAAAAAATGATGAAAAAGCTTTGCAATTCATGGAAAAAGTAGTATAATACATCTATTATAGAAATTTTTAGAAAATTCCGAAAGAGGTTATTTATGGGATATACAGTTGCTGTAGTCGGCGCGACAGGTGCTGTCGGAGCTCAGATGATAAAAATGTTGGAAGAATCAACACTTCCAATCGATAAAATTCGTTTACTTGCTTCTGCACGTTCAGCAGGCAAGACTTTGAAATTTAAAGATCAAGATATTACGATTGAAGAAACGACTGAAACAGCTTTTGAAGGAGTTGATATTGCTCTCTTTTCAGCAGGTGGTTCTACATCAGCTAAGTATGCACCATACGCAGTTAAAGCTGGAGCGGTAGTAGTAGATAATACATCTTACTTCCGTCAAAATCCAGATGTTCCTTTGGTTGTTCCAGAGGTCAATGCTCATGCACTTGATGCCCACAACGGAATCATTGCCTGCCCTAACTGTTCAACAATCCAAATGATGGTGGCGCTTGAACCTGTCCGTCAAAGATGGGGCTTGGATCGTATCATTGTTTCAACTTACCAAGCAGTTTCAGGTGCTGGTATGGGAGCAATTCTTGAGACACAACGTGAACTTCGTGAAGTCTTGAATGATG
This sequence comes from Streptococcus mitis, assembly GCF_047464945.1. Classification (GTDB taxonomy): domain Bacteria; phylum Bacillota; class Bacilli; order Lactobacillales; family Streptococcaceae; genus Streptococcus; species Streptococcus mitis_EA. Next base: position 161,289 of record NZ_JASHAX010000001.1, read on the forward strand.
GTGTAAACCCACGTGATTTGCATGCGGAAATCTTGCCTTCAGGTGGTGACAAGAAACATTATCCTATCGCTTTTAATGCTCTTCCACAAATCGATGTCTTCACTGACAATGATTACACTTACGAAGAGATGAAGATGACTAAGGAGACTAAGAAAATTATGGAAGATGACAGCATTGCAGTATCTGCAACATGTGTGCGTATTCCAGTCTTGTCAGCTCACTCTGAGTCTGTTTACATCGAAACAAAAGAAGTGGCTCCAATCGAAGAAGTAAAAGCAGCTATCGCAGCTTTCCCAGGTGCTGTCCTTGAAGATGATGTCGCTCATCAAATCTATCCGCAAGCCATCAATGCAGTAGGTTCACGTGATACCTTTGTTGGTCGTATCCGTAAAGACTTGGATGCTGAAAAAGGAATCCATATGTGGGTTGTTTCAGATAACCTTCTCAAAGGTGCTGCTTGGAATTCAGTTCAGATTGCAGAAACTCTTCACGAACGTGGATTGGTTCGTCCAACAGCTGAATTGAAATTTGAATTAAAATAGTCATATCGTTTAGGAGTTCAGATGAACTCCTTCTTTGAAATAGAGAGGTGTTTTCATGTCTTATCAAGATTTAAAAGAGTGTAAAATCATCACAGCCTTCATTACTCCTTTCCACGAGGATGGTTCTATCAACTTTGATGCCATTCCAGCCTTGATTGAGCATTTATTGGCCCATCACACAGATGGCATTCTCCTAGCTGGAACGACTGCTGAGAGTCCAACCTTGACTCACGATGAAGAGTTGGAATTGTTTGCGGCTGTACAAAAGATTGTCAATGGACGTGTTCCTTTGATTGCGGGTGTAGGTACCAATGATACGCGTGACTCGATCGAGTTTGTCAAAGAAGTAGCAGAATTTGGCGGCTTTGCTGCTGGGCTTGCAATCGTACCTTACTACAACAAACCTTCTCAAGAAGGAATGTATCAGCACTTTAAGGCGATTGCAGATGCTTCTGACTTACCTATTATCATCTATAACATTCCAGGTCGTGTGGTTGTCGAATTAACTCCAGAAACCATGCTTCGTTTGGCTGACCATCCAAATATCATTGGTGTCAAAGAATGTACTAGCTTGGCAAATATGGCTTACTTGATTGAGCACAAGCCAGAGGAGTTCTTGGTCTATACTGGTGAGGATGGGGATGCTTTCCATGCCATGAACCTTGGTGCGGACGGGGTTATTTCTGTTGCCTCCCATACAAATGGAGATGAGATGCACGAGATGTTCACTGCCATTGCAGAAAATGATATGAAGAAAGCTGCAGCTATTCAGCGTAAATTCATTCCTAAAGTCAATGCCCTCTTCTCTTATCCAAGTCCTGCTCCTGTTAAGGCAGTTCTCAACTATATGGGATTTGAAGCTGGACCAACTCGTCTACCTCTTGTTCCAGCACCAGAAGAAGATGCCAAACGCATTATCAAAGTTGTCGTAGATGGCGACTACGAAGCGACTAAGGCAACTGTAACAGGTGTTTTAAGACCAGATTACTAATGAAGACAATAAAATCCATGACCGAATGAAGGATCATGGATTTTATTATTTTCCTAAACAGAATTGGCTAAAGAGTTGGGTAATGAGTTCATCAGGAGCCGCATCTCCAGTGATTTCTCCGAGTATTTCCCAAGTACGAGTCAAATCAACTTGAAGCAAGTCAACTGGCATACCTAGTTCCAGCCCTTCATTAACAGCTTGCAAACTTTCAACAGCCTTCTCAATCAAGGAAATATGACGGGCATTTGACAAGTAGGTAGCATCGTGCTCAACCAAACCAGCATTTTCAAAGAAGAGGTTGTTAATGCGCTCTTCAATCTTATCGATGTTTTGGTTTTTAAGGACGGAAATACGGATGACATCTTCTGGAAGTTCAGAAGTTTCAATCGTTTCAGGCAGGTCGGTTTTATTAAGAAGAATAATGCGATTAGTCTCCTGACTGATTTCTAGGAGTTGGCGGTCTTGGGCGGTTAGTGGTTCACTAGCATTTAGCACCAGTAGAACCAAGTCAGCTTCCTTGAGGGCTTTTTTCGAACGCTCAACACCTATTTGTTCCACGATGTCATCCGTTTCACGGATACCGGCTGTATCAATCAATTTGAGAGGGACACCGTTGATGTTGACGTATTCTTCGATGACATCACGTGTGGTACCAGCAATATCTGTAACGATAGCCTTGTCCTCACGCAAGAGGTTGTTGAGGAGGCTAGATTTCCCAACGTTGGGGCGTCCGATGATAGCTGTTGAAATTCCTTCACGAAGGATTTTACCACGACGGGCTGTCCTAAGGAGATTGGTTAGCAATTGCTCAAACTCCCTAGTCTTCTCACGGACAACAGCAGTAGTGGCTTCTTCAACATCGTCATACTCAGGATAATCAATATTGACCTCAACTTGGGCAAGTGTATTGAGGATTTCTTGACGGGTATTATTGATAAGATCAGAAAGGGAACCATCTAATTGTTTGACCGCAATGTTCATGGCCTTGTCTGTCTTGGCGCGGATGATGTCCATAACGGCTTCAGCCTGAGTCAAGTCAACACGACCGTTTAGAAAGGCACGTTTGGTAAATTCACCAGGTTCAGCCAATCGAGCTCCTTCACGGATAGCTAGTTGGAGAATTTCATTGGTCACCGCAATCCCACCGTGGGTGTTAATCTCGATAATATCCTCACGAGTGAAGGTCTTTGGAGACTTCATAGCTCCAACCATAACCTCGTCCATGACTTTTCCTGTCTGAGGGTCAACGATGTGACCGTAGTTAAGGGTATGGCTAGCAACCTGATTCAAGTCTTTTCCTTTGAAAATCTTTTGCGCAATCGCAAAACTATCTGTTCCGCTCAAGCGGACAATACCAATGGCCCCTTCACCTAGTGGAGTAGAGATAGCAGCGATGGTATCAAATTCACGTGTAATCATAATATTTCCTTTAATTAATAGCTCTTTTCTTGGAATATTCCAAGTCTCTTTTCAAATTGTAACAAATTTAGGCTATTTCTTCAATGGATGCTACTTGGAGTTTGAAAAAGCCTAAGCATTTCTGCTTAAGCTAGCTTATTTGGTGCGCATTTCCCCTTGTGGGAAATAAGTTCCTTCTGGCATGTCGTTGATGATGACATGGACAGCAGATTGAGGGGCTCCAGTGTTGCGAACAACAGCTTCCGTTACTTCCTTAGCAAGAGCTTTCTTTTGCTCGAGCGTGCGTCCTTCAAATAAATCAATGCGTACAAATGGCATAATAGCTTCCTCCACTAGTTTTGATTTCTTCTATTTTACCACATTTTGCCGTTTAAAGCTTAAGAAAATTATGATATACTAGAATGTAGCAAAAATTTAGAAATGGACGTGAAGCAAGAAACATGGCACAGTTGTATTATCGTTATGGGACCATGAACTCTGGTAAGACGATTGAGATTCTCAAGGTGGCCTATAACTATGAGGAGCAAGGAAAAGGTGTTGTGATTATGACCTCAGCTCTAGATACGCGTGACGGTGTTGGCTATGTGTCGAGTCGAATCGGTATGAAACGCCCTGCTCTTGCGATTGAGGAGACGACGGATATCTTTGGATTTATCCGAGATTTACCTGAGAAACCATACTGTGTTTTGGTCGATGAAGCCCAGTTTCTCAAACGTCATCATGTTTATGACCTAGCTCGTGTTGTAGACGAGTTAGATATACCCGTCATGGCTTTTGGTTTGAAAAATGATTTTCGAAATGAACTGTTCGAAGGTTCCAAATATCTATTACTTTTAGCAGACAAGATTGACGAAATCAAGACCATCTGTCAGTATTGTAAAAAAAAGGCAACTATGGTTTTGCGTACACAGGATGGACTGCCAGTCTATGATGGTGAGCAGATTCAGATTGGTGGCAATGAAACCTATATCTCAGTTTGTCGTAAACATTATTTTGCGCCAATGATAACCTCTAACAAGGAGCAAAACTATGACAATTGAACTAAGAGATGTTACAATGGAAAATTATTTTGATGTTTTGAATTTGGATGTCAAGGAATATCAAAAACAATTCATTGCAACCAACGCAATCAGTTTAGCTGAAGCATACGTCTATACTAAAAATGGAGATTTTGTAGCTCCATTGGCAGTTTATGATAATGATGCAATTATAGGTTTTGTGATGATAGCTTATGATAAAAAGATCGGAATTAGTAGTGGAAATTATTTACTATTTCGTTTTATGATTGATAAGAATTTTCAAAATCAAGGATATTTTAAACTAATTATGGATAAAGTGCTAGACTATGTTCGGACAGCGCCAGCAGGTTTAAGCAATAAACTTTGGTTGTCTTATGAACTAGAAAATGAACATGCAAGATCTTGTTACCTCAGTTATGGATTTAAAGAAACTGGGGAAATATCCGAGAACGAATTAGTAGCAATCTATGATTTAACAATTGAGAAATAAGGAGAAAAAATGAACATCTATGATCAACTACAAGCTGTAGAAGACCGTTATGAAGAATTAGGAGAGTTGCTCAGTGACCCGGATGTGGTCTCAGACACCAAGCGTTTCATGGAGCTTTCGAAAGAAGAGGCTTCTACTCGTGATACGGTGACAGCCTACCGTGAGTACAAACAAGTCCTTCAAAATATCGTTGACGCTGAAGAAATGATTAAGGAATCAGGTGGAGATGCGGACTTGGAAGAAATGGCCAAGCAAGAGCTCAAAGATGCCAAGGCTGAAAAAGAAGAATACGAAGAAAAACTGAAAATCTTGCTCCTTCCAAAGGATCCGAACGATGACAAGAATATCATCCTAGAAATCCGTGGAGCAGCTGGTGGAGATGAAGCAGCACTTTTCGCAGGTGATCTCCTAACCATGTACCAAAAGTATGCTGAAGCTCAAGGATGGCGCTTTGAAGTTATGGAAGCTTCTATGAACGGTGTCGGCGGTTTTAAAGAAGTGGTTGCTATGGTTTCTGGCCAGTCTGTATACTCTAAACTCAAGTACGAATCAGGTGCCCATCGTGTGCAACGTGTTCCTGTGACAGAAAGCCAAGGCCGTGTTCATACTTCGACAGCGACAGTTCTTGTTATGCCTGAAGTTGAAGAGGTTGAATACGACATTGATCCAAAAGACCTTCGTGTCGACATCTATCATGCATCAGGTGCTGGTGGACAGAACGTCAATAAGGTTGCGACTGCCGTTCGTATCGTTCACTTGCCAACCAATATCAAGGTTGAGATGCAGGAAGAACGTACTCAGCAGAAAAACCGTGAGAAAGCCATGAAAATCATTCGTGCGCGTGTTGCTGACCACTTTGCACAAATTGCACAAGATGAACAAGATGCCGAGCGTAAGTCAACAATCGGTACTGGTGACCGTTCAGAACGAATTCGTACTTATAATTTCCCACAAAACCGTGTTACAGACCACCGTATCGGCTTGACCCTCCAAAAACTAGATACTATCTTATCTGGAAAGTTGGATGAAGTTGTGGATGCCTTGGTGCTCTATGACCAAACACAAAAATTAGAAGAATTAAACAAATAATGAAATTAGCTCAATTATTTTCAGATTTTGAAGAAGAGTTGATAAGACAAGGAGAGGAAGCTGAAAGCCTCTCTTTTGTCTATCGTAGCCTGAAAAATCTATCTTTTACGGACTTTGTTTTTGCCCTCCAGCAGGAAGTGACGGAAGAGGAAGAAGTATTTGTAAAAGGAATTTTCCAACAGTTAGCAGCTCATAAACCGGCACAGTACATCATTGGACAGGCAGATTTTTATGGAATGCAGTTAAAAGTTGATGAACGGGTTTTGATTCCCCGTCCAGAAACAGAGGAGTTGGTGGAGCTTATCCTGGCTGAAAATCCTGAGACGAATCTTTCAGTTCTGGATATTGGAACAGGTAGTGGAGCTATTGCTCTCGCTCTAGCAAAAAATAGACCAGACTGGTCAGTGACAGCAGCAGATATTTCTCAAGATGCTTTAGATGTAGCTAGCGAAAATGCTAAAAATCAAAATCTTCAAATATTTTTAAAAAAATCTGACTGTTTTACAGAAATTTCTGAAAAATATGATATAATTGTTTCCAATCCACCCTATATCTCTCGTGAAGATGAGTCAGAGGTCGGCTTGAATGTCTTGCATTCGGAGCCTCATCTAGCTCTCTTTGCAGACGAGGATGGCCTAGCTATTTACCGTAGAATTGCGGAAGATGCAAAAGACTATCTCAAAGATGGTGGTAAGATTTACCTTGAAATTGGATACAAGCAAGGTCAAAGTGTTCCTGAACTTTTTAGGAAACATCTTCCTGAACAGCGAGTTCGAACACTCAAGGACCAATTTGGTCAAGATAGGATGGTCGTGATTGATGATGGACAGGATTAGACAAGAGTTGGAAAATGGTGGAGCTGTCGTTCTGCCTACAGAGACGGTTTACGGTCTTTTTGCCAAGGCTCTAGACGAAAAAGCAGTTAATCATGTATACCAGATTAAACGTCGTCCCAGAGACAAGGCACTCAATCTCAATATTGCCTCTCTAGAGGCTATCTTGCACTTTTCAAAGAATCAGCCAGCTTATCTTCAAAAACTTGTAGAGACCTTTTTACCAGGTCCCTTGACCATTATCCTTGAAGCCAATGACCGAGTTCCCTATTGGGTCAATTCTGGCCTTGCGACTGTTGGATTTCGGATGCCCAGTCATCCCATTACCCTTGATTTGATTCGAGAGACGGGGCCCTTGATTGGACCGTCTGCCAATATCTCAGGTCAGGCAAGTGGCGTGACCTTTGAACAAATTCTGAAGGATTTTGACCAAGATGTTCTGGGTTTGGAAGACGATGCTTTTCTAACTGGACAAGATTCGACTATTTTGGACTTGTCTGGAGACAAGGTGAAAATCTTACGCCAAGGGGCCATTAAGCGAGAAGATATTCTTGCTCGGTTGCCAGAGATTTCTTTTGAGGAGGAATGAGATGCTAAGAGATTTAAGAGAAACTGATGTGAAAGCCATTTGTGAAATTAACCAAGAGGCTTTGGGCTATTCTTTTAGTATAGAGGACACGTCTAGTCAACTAGCTAGACTGTCTCAGAATTCACATCATTTCTTACTTGCTTATGAGGATGAAGCTAGTCATGCCTTGCTTGGATATGTCCACGCTGAGGTCTATGAATCACTTTATTCTAAAGCAGGATTTAATATTTTAGCTTTAGCAGTTTCACCTCAAGTGCAAGGTCAAGGTATTGGTAAAAGCTTATTACAAGGGTTGGAAGAAGAAGCAAAAAGACGTGGTTATGGGTTTATCCGCTTAAACTCTGCCGATCATCGTCTGGGTGCTCATGCATTTTATGAAAAAGTTGGTTATACTTGTGATAAAATGCAGAAACGGTTTATTCGCATCTTTTAGTTTGATTTTCTAATAAGAAAATTAAACTAATGGACTAGTCACACAATAAAGGAGAAGACCTATGATTTTTGACAAAGATGATTTTAAAGCATATGATGCTGATCTCTGGAATGCTATTGCCAAAGAAGAAGAACGACAACAAAACAACATTGAGTTGATTGCTTCGGAAAACGTAGTTTCCAAGGCTGTTATGGCAGCTCAAGGGTCTATCTTGACGAATAAATACGCCGAAGGCTACCCAGGACGCCGTTATTATGGTGGAACATATGTAGTAGACGTGGTAGAATCTCTAGCCATTGAACGCGCAAAAGAAATTTTCGGTGCAAAATTTGCCAATGTCCAACCACACTCAGGAAGTCAAGCCAACTGTGCGGCTTACATGGCCTTGATTGAACCAGGTGATACGGTTATGGGAATGGATTTGGCAGCAGGTGGACACTTGACCCACGGAGCTCCAGTTAGCTTCTCAGGTCAAACCTACAACTTTGTGTCTTACAGTGTTGACCCTGAAACAGAACTCTTGGATTTTGATGCTATCTTGAAACAAGCCCAAGAAGTAAAACCAAAATTGATCGTAGCAGGTGCTTCAGCCTATTCTCAAATTATCGACTTTTCAAAATTCCGTGAAATTGCTGATGCTGTTGGCGCTAAGCTCATGGTAGATATGGCTCATATCGCTGGTTTGGTTGCTGCTGGTCTACATCCTAGCCCAGTGCCATACGCTCACATCACGACAACAACGACTCACAAAACCCTTCGTGGACCTCGTGGTGGTTTGATTTTGACTAATGACGAAGAACTTGCTAAGAAAATCAATTCAGCTATTTTCCCTGGTATTCAGGGCGGTCCTTTGGAGCATGTTGTGGCAGCTAAAGCTGTTTCTTTCAAAGAAGTCTTAGATCCAGCTTTCAAGGAATATGCTGCCAATGTCATCAAGAACAGCAAGGCTATGGCAGATGTCTTCTTGCAAGACCCTGATTTCCGTATTATTTCTGGCGGGACTGAAAACCATCTCTTCTTAGTGGATGTGACTAAGGTTGTAGAAAACGGAAAAGTTGCTCAAAACTTGCTGGATGAAGTCAATATTACCCTAAATAAAAACTCAATTCCTTACGAAACCTTGTCACCATTCAAGACAAGTGGGATTCGTATCGGATCTGCAGCCATTACTGCACGTGGATTTGGTGAAGAAGAAAGTCGCAAAGTGGCTGAACTCATCATTAAAACCCTCAAGAATGCAGAAAATGAAGCTGTCTTAGAAGAAGTGAGAAGTGCAGTCAAAGAATTGACAGATGCCTTCCCATTATACGAGGACTAAAACTTTTATGGACATTTATATTAAGAAAGCCATTATTCACCAGTTCAGTTCGGATGATACCGAGCTGTTCCTAGCGGATAAGTTTCTCAATATTACTCCAAAAATCGAAGAATATCTGCGTAAAAAAATTGAACGTGTGTATTCAGATGAAGCCAAGACTGGGATTTTCGAAGAAGAAAATCCCTTCTTCAATCATATCACAGACGATTTGTTGGAGACATCAGTAACACTGGCTAATCTCTGGAAAGAAGAGTTCAGTATTTCAGAAAATCTTAAGACCAATGACTTGATTTTTGTGCAATTTTCTAAAGAAGGTGTAGAACATTTCGCTTTCTTGCGAATTGCCCTGCGTGAGACCTTGACTCACCTCGGAGGAGAAGTTGATAATCCAATCAAGCTGACTCAGAATAACCTGCCTGGATTTGGAACGGGTGCTGACGAAGCCTTGGTGGTCAACCTTCAGAGTCGTAAGTACCATCTGATTGAAAAACGAATCAAGTACAACGGGGCTTTTTTGAACTATTTTTCAGAAAATCTTCTTGCCGTCGCCCCTAAGATTTCACCCAAGAAATCCATCAAGGAACTGGAAAAGACAGCCCAGAGAATTGCCGAATCTTTTAATACAGATGATTTTCAATTTCAATCTAAGGTAAAATCAGCTATTTTCAACAACTTAGAAGAAAGCAATGAATTATCGCCTGAGAAATTGGCCAATGATCTTTTTGACAACAATCTGACAGCTCGTTTGAGCTTTATTGACCAAGTTAAAGAAGCTGTCCCAGAATCTGTTCAATTTGATGAAATTGATGCCAGTCGCCAATTAAAGAAATTTGAAAACCAAAAACTCTCCTTGTCAAATGGAATTGAGCTCATCGTTCCCAATAATGTCTATCAAGACGCCGAGTCTGTTGAGTTTATCCAAAATGATAATGGAACCTACTCTATCTTAATCAAAAATATCGAGGATATCCAAAGTAAATAATGTTTAAACGAATTCGAAGAGTGCTTGTACTAGCAGTCTTCCTTTTTGCTGGCTATAAAGCTTACCGCGTTCACCAAGATGTCAAACAAGTCATGACCTATCAACCCATGGTGCGAGAAATCTTGAGTGAAAAAGACACCCCAGCAAACGAAGAGCTTGTGCTCGCTATGATTTATACCGAAACAAAAGGAAAAGAAGGCGATGTTATGCAATCTAGTGAGTCTGCAAGTGGTTCAACCAATACCATCAATGATAACGCCTCTAGCATTCGGCAAGGCGTTCAAACTCTGACAGACAATCTCTATCTGGCCCAGAAGAAGGGGGTAGATGTCTGGACGGCTGTTCAAGCCTATAATTTTGGACCTGCCTATATCGATTTTATCGCCCAAAATGGCAAGGAAAATACCTTGGCTCTGGCCAAACAGTACTCTCGTGATACTGTTTCTCCCTTGCTTGGCAATACCACTGGAAAGACTTATAGTTATATTCATCCCATTTCCATTTTTCATGGAGGCGAACTCTATGTAAATGGAGGAAACTATTATTATTCTAGACAGGTGCAACTCAACCTATACATCATCAAATGTTTCACTCTCTTTTCAACATCTGGCTAGCCCAGGTGTTTTTGTTATAAGTTTTCTTTAAGATAGATATATTACTCTAGAAAGGTAAAGGAGGAAATTCCCTATGAGAAAGAAACTCTTTCTGACCAGTGCTGCGGTCTTGTGGGCAGTAACAGCTATGAATAGCGCCCATGCAGCAACAAATGTTCAAAAAGTCATCGATGAAACCTATGTCCAACCTGAATATGTCCTAGGTTCATCATTGTCTGAAGACCAAAAAAATCAAACTCTTAAGAAATTAGGCTACAATGCCTCAACAGACACCAAAGAACTCAAGACCATGACACCTGATGTCTATTCTAAGATTATGAATGTGGCCAATGACTCTAGCTTACAATTGTATTCATCAGCCAAGATTCAAAAGCTAGGGGACAAATCACCACTTGAGGTCAAGATTGAAACACCTGAAAATATCACCAAGGTAACTCAGGATATGTACCGAAATGCAGCCGTAACTTTGGGTGTGGAACACGCCAAAATCACTGTAGCAGCACCTATTCCAGTTACAGGTGAGAGTGCCTTAGCCGGGATTTACTATTCGCTGGAAGCTAATGGAGCCAAGGTGCCACAAGCCAACAAAGATTTGGCTCAAGAAGAGCTGAAGGCTTTGTCCGATATCAATGCTGAAAACAAGGACAAAACAGGCTATGATGCTAATAAATTAAACGTTGCCCTAGCCGATATCAAGTCAGGACTTGCCAAAGCTAAAGAAAGCAAGGGAAATCTGACGGAGGAAGATGTCCGTAAAATCGTTGAAGATACCTTAAAAAATTACAAACTTGATCAGGCGATAACAGGAAACCAGATCAATATCATCATCAATTTTGCTTTAAATCTCTCAAAAAGTGATATCCTCAGCAATGCAGATTTCACTAAAACCCTAAAGGACCTGAAACAAAGCATCGTATCACAAGCTGGTGACAGTTTTAAAAATATTAACCTTAACTTTGATGCGGATAAGGCGCTAGAGGACGGGGGTAATTTCTTAAGTGCCCTCTGGCAAGCCATTGTCAACTTCTTCAAGAGTTTTGGTTCTTAAGCCGTTACAAAAAGGTAGTCAGATTTTTTCAGAAAAATATTTTATAAATATTCACAAATCTCCTATATTTATGGTAAAATAGAATCATCATTTTATTTTGGAGTCAAAGATGAATATATTTAGAACAAAAAATGTTAGTTTAGATAAAACGGAGATGCACAGGCATTTGAAGTTATGGGATTTGATTTTGCTGGGTATCGGAGCCATGGTAGGGACAGGTGTCTTTACAATAACAGGTACTGCAGCCGCAACTCTAGCGGGTCCAGCCCTAGTGATTTCAATTGTCATTTCTGCCTTGTGTGTAGGATTATCAGCCCTCTTTTTTGCAGAATTTGCTTCACGAGTACCTGCTACAGGTGGTGCCTACAGTTATCTCTATGCTATTTTAGGAGAATTCCCAGCCTGGTTGGCTGGTTGGTTAACCATGATGGAGTTCATGACAGCCATATCTGGTGTGGCTTCGGGTTGGGCAGCTTATTTTAAAGGCTTGCTTTCTCAATATGGGATAGCCCTTCCTCAGGCTTTAAATGGCACCTTTAATCCTCAAGCAGGTACGTTTGTTGATTTATTTCCTATTCTTGTCTTGGTCTTGGTGACTTCGCTTGTTTTACTAAATGCCAAGGCAGCCTTACGCTTTAATTCTATTCTAGTTATTTTGAAATTTTCCGCTTTAGCTCTCTTTGTTTTAGTAGGAATTTGGCATATTAAACTTGACAACTGGAGTAATTTTGCTCCTTATGGTTTTGGACAAATCTATGGTGCTAGTACTGGTATTATGGCTGGTGCGTCCTTGATGTTCTTCGGCTTTTTGGGATTTGAATCCATCTCTATGGCCGTAGATGAGGTCAAGACTCCTCAAAAAAATATTCCTAGAGGGATTGTCTTATCGCTTTCTATCGTAACCATTCTTTATGCCTTGGTGACGCTTGTCTTAACTGGTGTGGTCCATTATAGCCATCTAAATGTCGACGATGCCGTTGCCTTTGCCCTTCGTAGCGTTGGGATCAGTTGGGCAGCCAACTATGTGTCATTAGTTGCTATCTTGACCTTGATTACGGTTTGTATCTCGATGACTTATGCCCTATCACGTATGATTTACAGTTTAGCGCGTGACGGATTGATGCCTGCTGCCTTTAAAGAACTGACGAAGACTAGCAAGGTACCAAAGAATGCTACTATCTTGACAGGTCTAGCTTCAGCAGTAGCAGCAGGAATGTTCCCTCTTGCTAGTATCGCAGCCTTCTTAAATATTTGTACCTTGTCTTACCTGATCATGTTGGCTTATGGTTTGATTCGCTTACGGAGAGAAAAGGGGATGCCCAAAGCTGGAGAATTTAAAACACCACTGGTACCATTATTACCAATTTTATCAATCATCATTTGTTTGTCCTTCATGTTGCAGTATAATGTGGAAACTTGGATTGCTTTCCTAGTTGCGTTGTTAGTAGGAAGTATTATTTACTTCACTTATGGTTATAAGCATTCTACCATAGAAGAATAATACTTTTCGAAAATCTCTTCAAACCACGTCAGCTTCGCCTTGCCGTATGTATGGTTACTGACTTCGTCAGTTTCATCTACAACCTCAAAAACATGTTTTGAGCTGACTTCGTCAGTCTTATCTACAACCTCAAAACAGTGTTTTGAGCAGCCTGCGGCTAGCTTCCTAATTTGCTCTTTAATTTTCATTGAGTATATAAAGTGAGAATCTGTTGAGTTGTTGAAACTCAGCAGATTTTTATATGTGAAAGAAATTTCAATTTTTTTCTTAAAATAGCTTGACAGATTAAATTTTTAGGAGTAGAATGTTTACCAGTTAATTAAATAGTTAAGGGGTTATCCATGAAAAAACAAAGTTTATTTTTAGTATTGTTAAGTGTCTTTCTTTTGTGTTTAGGGGCTTGTGGTCAAAAGGAAAGTCAGACAGGGAAAGGGATGAAAATTGTGACCAGTTTTTATCCTATCTATGCTATGGTCAAGGAAGTATCTGGTGACTTGAATGATGTTCGAATGATTCAGTCAAGTAGTGGGATTCATTCCTTTGAACCTTCGGCAAATGACATCGCGGCCATCTATGATGCAGATGTCTTTGTTTACCATTCTCATACGCTAGAATCTTGGGCAGGAAGTTTAGATCCCAATCTAAAAAAATCTAAAGTGAAGGTTTTAGAGGCTTCAGAGGGAATGACTTTAGACCGCGTCCCAGGGCTGGAAGATGTGGAAGCAGGGGATGGAGTTGATGAAAAAACGCTCTATGATCCTCATACTTGGCTAGATCCTGAAAAAGCTGGCGAAGAAGCTCAGATTATCGCTGATAAACTTTCAGAGGTGGATAGTGAGCATAAAGAAACTTACCAGAAAAATGCGCAAGCCTTTATCAAAAAAGCTCAAGAATTGACTAAGAAATTCCAGCCTAAATTTGAAAAAGCGACTCAGAAAACATTTGTAACACAACATACAGCCTTTTCTTATCTAGCGAAGAGATTTGGACTTAATCAACTTGGTATTGCAGGTATCTCTCCTGAACAAGAACCAAGTCCACGACAACTTACAGAAATTCAGGAATTTGTTAAAACATATAAGGTTAAAACAATTTTTACAGAAAGTAATGCTTCTTCAAAAGTAGCTGAAACTCTTGTCAAATCAACAGGTGTGGGTCTTAAAACTCTGAATCCTTTAGAGGCAGACCCACAAAATGACAAGACTTATTTAGAAAACCTGGAAGAAAATATGAGTGTTCTAGCAGAAGAATTAAAGTGAGGAAAGAATGAAAATCAATAAAAAATATGTAGCAGGTTCAGTGGCAGTTCTTGCCCTAAGTGTTTGTTCCTATGAACTTGGTCGTTACCAAGCTGGTCAAGTTAAGAAAGATTCTAATCGAGTTGCTTATATAGACGGTGATCAGGCTGGTCAAAAAGCAGAGAACTTGACACCAGATGAAGTCAATAAGAGAGAGGGAATCAACGCCGAACAAATTGTTATCAAGATTACGGATCAAGGTTATGTGACCTCTCATGGAGACCATTATCATTACTATAATGGCAAGGTTCCTTATGATGCCATCATCAGTGAAGAACTGCTGATGAAAGATCCGAATTATCAGTTGAAGGATGCAGATATTGTTAATGAAATCAAGGGTGGCTATGTGATTAAGGTAGACGGGAAATACTATGTTTACCTTAAAGATGCGGCTCATGCGGACAATATTCGGACAAAAGAAGAGATTAAACGTCAGAAGCAGGAACATAGTCATAATCATGGAGGCGGTTCTAACGATCAGGCGGTAGTTGCAGCCAGAGCGCAGGGTCGCTATACAACGGATGATGGTTATATCTTCAATGCCTCTGATATCATTGAGGATACGGGTGATGCTTATATCGTTCCTCATGGCAATCACTTCCACTATATTCCTAAGAGTGACTTGTCTGCGAGTGAATTAGCTGCTGCCCAAGCCTTCTTATCTGGAAAAGGTGGTCAATTAAGTACGGTTGCATATCGTTCCAGCAGAGCTGAAACAAGATCTAGTGTGAGAACGAGTCCATCTGAGACACCTCAAGATTCTGCAACAGCTCCTGAAAGTCAAAGTGAGGATTTAGCTAGTCTCCTTCAAGAATTGTACGCCTTGCCACTTAGCCAACGTCATGTGGAGTCTGATGGCTTAGTATTTGACCCAGCACAGATTACAAAACGTACAGCAAATGGTGTGGCAGTGCCTCACGGGGATCATTTCCATTTCATTCCTTATTCGCAAATGTCTGCTTTGGAAGAAAAATTGGCTCGAAATCTACCAATTGGAGGTCAGCCAGTTCAAAGTCATTCTGACAATCCGAAAACAAGCAGTACAGAGAAACCAAGTTCAACACCAAGTTCACCGATTAAACCAAACTTTAATCTCAATAAGCCGGCACCGAATAGAGCAACTGGAGGCGCCTATACAACGGATGATGGGTATGTCTTTAGTCCGACAGATGTGATTGAAGATACAGGTGACGCTTTTGTTGTACCGCACGGAAATCATTTCCACTATATACCTAAGAGTGATTTGTCAGCAGGAGAATTAGCTGCCGCCCAAGCTTATTGGAATGGTAAACAGGGTTCTCATTCTTCTACAAGCTCAAGTAAACCAAGTAGTGATAATGCTAAACCAGCCCAACCAAGTTTGACAGAGAGTCCAAACCTGACTGTCACCCCAACATATCATCAAAATCAAGGGGAAGATATCCCAACACTTTTAAGTGAATTGTATGCCAAACCTTTATCAGAACGACATGTAGAATCTGATGGATTAGTCTTTGATCCGGCACAGATCATCAAACGTACAGCAAACGGTGTAGCAGTGCCACACGGAGACCATTATCACTTTATTCCTTATTCACAAATGTCTGATCTAGAGCAGAAGATTGCAAGAATGATTCCACTTCATTATAGTTCAAGTCATTTGTTACCATCAAGACCAAATCTAATCCCTGCTCCAGAGCTTACCCCAGTACCAAGTCCGCAACCTACCCCAAATCCTCAACCAGCTCCAAGCAATCCAATTGATGGAAAATTGGTGAAACAGGCGGTTCGAAAAGTAGCTGATGGTTATGTCTTTGAGGAGAATGGAAACTCGCGCTATATCTCTACTAAGGAGCTTTCAGCAGAAACTGTTGTAGCCATTGATAATAAACTTGCTAAACAAGAAAGTTTGTCTCATGTGTTAGGAGCTAAGAAAAGTATCATCCCTTCTAGTGAGCAAGAATTTTACAACAAGGTTTATGATTTACTAGCAAGAGTTCATAAAGATTTGATTTCTAATAAAGGTCGCCAAGCTGAATTTGAAACTTTGGATACACTTTTGGAACGTCTTAATGATGTCTCAAGTGATAAAGTCAAGTTAGTTGATGATATTCTTACCTTCCTAGCACCAATTACCCATCCAGAGCGACTTGGCAAACCAAATGCTCAAATTGCTTATACGGACGATGAAATTAAATTAGCGAAATTAGCAGGTAAGTATACAACAGAAGATGGCTATATCTTTGATCCTCGTGATATAACGAGCGATGAAGGCGATGCCTATGTAACTCCGCATATGACTCATAGTCATTGGATCAAGAAAGAAAGTTTGTCTGAAGCTGAAAGAGCAGCAGCTCAGGCTTATGCTAAAGAGAAAGGTTTGACGCCTCCTTCAACAGATAATCAGGGTTCAGGAAATACTGAGGTTAAAGGAGTAGAAGCAATCTATAATAAAGTGAAGGCAGCTAAGAAAGTTCCACTTGATCACATGCCTTACAATCTCCAACATACTGTTGAAGTTAAAAACGGTAGCTTGATTATACCTCATTACGACCATTACCATAACATTAAATTTTCTTGGTTTGACGAAGGACTATATGAGGCACCTAAAGGTTATAGCCTTGAGGATCTTTTTGCGACTGTAAAATATTATGTTGAACATCCAAATGAACGCCCTCACTCAGATAATGGTTGGGGAAATGCCAGCGACCATGTTCGTAAAAATAAGGCAGACCAAGACAGTAAACCTGATGAAGATAAGGAACATGATGAAGTAAGTGAGCCAATTCGCCCTGAATCTGATGAAAAAGAGAATCACGCAGGTTTAAACCCTTCAGTAGATAATCTTTATAAACCAAGCACTGATGAAGACGAGACAGAGGGATTAGCTAACGATACAACAGACGAAGCTGAAGTCCCTCAAG
This sequence comes from Streptococcus mitis, assembly GCF_047464945.1. GTDB lineage: Bacteria > Bacillota > Bacilli > Lactobacillales > Streptococcaceae > Streptococcus > Streptococcus mitis_EA. The sequence continues at coordinate 178,358 of NZ_JASHAX010000001.1, forward strand.
TAGAGACTGAAAAAGTAGAAGCCAAGCTTAAAGAAGTAGAAGATCTACTTGATGCAGTAACGGATGCTAGCTTGAAAAACAATGTGACAGAGAGCCTAGCTGGTTTACGAAATAATCTGAGTCTCCAAACCATGAATAATAATGGCATCATGGCAGAAGCAGAAAAATTACTTGCTTTGCTAAAAGGAAGTTAGTCAGTTACGACGAAACCAGAAGCATAATTTTATCTTGTTAAATTAAAATGATGTAAGAGTCAGTAGCAATACTGGCTTTTATTTATCTTGCTCCGTAAGGTTCAGGCTAAATAAACCACCTGATTTTTTGGGGCTCTGGCTTCATTTAGGAGAAATCAATCTACATCCAAGGTTAGTAACTTAATCATAGGTCTTCCTTTGTTAGAGAAGATGATGGTAAAAGGGGAGGGGGTAATTGATTTTACAGTCTAGGATGTTTTGATAACAATTCACGATTTGAAGAGGATATTTTGAAAAGATATTCTATACTAAACTTGTTATACAGTTAAGTAAACCATTCTATTCAATAATCTAGCCAAGGAAAACAGAGGATTTAATATGAAAAAACGAATTATTCAGATTTTACTAGCATTATCCTTAATTTTTTACAAATCAACTTGGTTTTGGAGGCTTTTCAATCATCTCGCAAAGCCTTATCTACCAGCAAATCGTGAGTTTTTTCAGATTCTGCTTTTGCTGGAAAGTGGTGTTCTTTTGTCAGCAGTCATCTATCTACTAGTTTTTACAGGAAAGAAGACTTTTCATTTCAAGTGGCAGCTGAGGTATTTTATCTACCTTTTACTGGGTTACATCACTTTGTATATGTCTGACTTCCTCTTGTCTTATTTCATACCCTCGTCTTCAAATCAAATTTCTTTGAATGAAACGATAGAAATGATAGGGAGACAGGAATTACCCTATTTCTTGCTCATAGCTTGCTTCATCGGCCCTATTACTGAGGAATTGATTTATCGCGGTGTGCTTATGACAACCTTTTTCAAAAATTCGCCTTGGTACGGAGATGTCTTGCTTTCTGCTATTATTTTCGGTTATATTCATATCAATTTCTCTTTAACACTTCTTGCTTTTTTCATTTATGCTAGTGGAGGGCTTATTTTGGCTATATTGTATCGTATGACAAAAACTCTCTACTATCCAATAGTGGTTCATATCCTCATCAATATCACTGCTTTCTGGAACTTATGGTTACTCCTATTTTCAGGAAGTTAGCTTACTAAAACAATGTCGGAACTTTCCGGCATTTTCTTTTCAACAGATGGATAAGAACTGATTATTTTCAGACTTGGCTGGCTAATCATGGTATAATAAAAGGTAATGAAAAATTCCAACGAGGCAGAGATGAAATTACTTTATACTGATATTCGGACTTCTTTGACTGAAATTCTAACTAGGGAGGCTGAGGAGCTAGTTGCTGTGGGCAAGCGGGTCTTCTACATCGCTCCCAACTCTCTTTCTTTTGAAAAGGAACGCGCCGTGCTGGAATGCTTGTTCCAGCAGGCTTCTTTTGCGATTACCGTCACGCGCTTTGCTCAAATGGCTCGTTACTTGGTCTTGAATGACTTACCAGCTAAAACTACTCTTGATGACATCGGTCTTGGGATGGCCTTTTACAAATGCCTTGCTGAACTTGATCCCAAAGACTTACGAGTATACGGTGCCATCAAGCAGGATCCTCAATTTATCCAGCAGTTGATTGAGCTTTACCACGAGATGACCAAAGCTCAGATGAGTTTTTTGGACTTGGAGAGTTTGACGGATGATGACAAGCGAGCAGACTTACTCTTGATTTTTGAGAAAGTAACGGCCTATCTTAATCAAGGTCAATTGGCTCAAGGAAGTCAGTTGTCCCATTTGATTGAGGCTATTGAGAATAACAAAGTTAGTAGTGATTTTACTCAAATCGCCTTGGTCATTGATGGATTTACCCGTTTTTCTGCTGAGGAAGAGCGGATTGTGGACCTACTTCACGGCAAGGGTGTTGAGATTGTCATTGGAGCCTATGCTAGTAAGAAAGCCTATACCAGTCCATTCGCTGAAGGCAATCTCTATCAAGCCAGTGTGGAGTTTCTCCGTCATTTAGCTGCTAAATACCAAACGCCTGCTCAGGATTATTCTCAAACTCATGAGAAGATAGATAGCTTTGACAAGGCCTCTCGTTTGCTGGAGTCTTCTTATGACTTTTCAGAACTCGCTTTGGATGTCGATGAGAAAGACCGTGAAAACTTACAAATCTGGTCTTGCTTGACACAAAAGGAGGAGTTGGAGTTAGTAGCCCGCAGCATTCGTCAGAAATTGCACGAGAACTCAAATCTGAGTTACAAGCATTTTCGTATTCTATTGGGGGATGTAGCGTCTTATCGATTATCTCTAAAAACAATTTTTGACCAGTATCAGATTCCTTTCTATCTTGGTAGAAGCGAGTCCATGGCGCACCACCCTTTGACGCAGTTTGTTGAGTCTATTTTGGCTTTAAAACGCTATCGTTTCCGTCAGGAGGACTTGATTAACCTTCTTAGAACAGGTTTGTATACAGACTGCAGTCAGGCTGATATTGACGCATTTGAGCAATATATCCGCTATCTTGGTATCAATGGCTTGCCATCCTTTCAGCAAACTTTTACCAAATCCCACCATGGAAAATTTGATTTGGAAGGTTTGAATGTCCTTCGTTTGCGGATTGTATCACCTCTTGAGAATCTCTTTGCCAGTCGAAACCAAAAGGCTGAAAACCTCTTGCAAAAGTGGAATAGCTTTCTAAAAGAAAGTTCAGTGACCAAGCAGTTACAAGATTTGACAGCCACTATGGAAGCTGTAGAACAGGAAAGACAAGCCGAAGTTTGGAAGGCATTCTGCCATGTTTTAGAACAATTTGCGACTGTTTTTGCTGGTTCACAGGTTAGTCTAGAGGACTTCCTAGCCTTGCTCCATTCTGGAATGAGTCTATCTCAATACCGTACTATTCCAGCGACAGTGGGCACCGTTCTGGTGCAGAGTTACGATTTGATTGCGCCCTTAACAGCTGACTTTGTCTACGCCATTGGGTTGACTCAGGACAATTTACCAAAAATCGCGCAAAATACCAGTCTTTTAACTGATGAAGAAAGGCAAAACCTAAACCAAGCGACAGAAGAAGGCGTTCAATTGCTGATTGCCAGCAGTGAAAATCTCAAGAAAAATCGCTATACCATGCTTTCCTTGGTCAATTCTGCGCGTAAGCAGTTGGTCTTGTCGGCTCCAAGCCTTTTTAATGAAAGTGAAAGTAAGGAGTCAGCTTATCTTCAAGAGCTGGTCCATTTTGGATTTAGTCGAAAAGAGAAGAGGATGAATCACAAAGGGCTGTCTAAGGAGGATATTGGCTCCTATCACAGTCTTTTGTCCAGTCTGGTTGCCTATCACCAGCAGGGCGAGATGAGTGAGACTGAGCAAGATTTGACATTTATTAAGGTTCTGGCGCGTGTCATGGGTAAAAAACTTGACCAAAAAGGTCTAGAAAATCCAGCCCTCCCAACCAGTCCAAGTAGTAAGCAGTTGGCTAAGGACACCTTACAAGCTCTCTATCCAGCTGACAAGGAGTTTTACCTTTCTACATCAGGTTTGACGGAGTTTTACCGGAACCAATACAGTTATTTCCTCCGTTATGTTTTAGGCTTGCAGGAAGAATTACGTCTGCGTCCTGATGCCCGTAGTCACGGAAATTTCTTGCACCGTATTTTTGAACGTGCCTTGCAGTTGCCTGATGAAGATTCCTTTGATAACCGTCTAGAACAAGCTATTCAAGAAACCAGTCAAGAACGCGAATTTGAAGCAATTTATCAGGAAAGTTTGGAAGCCCAGTTTACTAAAGAAGTTCTGCTTGATGTGGCACGGACGACTGGACATATTCTCAGACACAATCCAGCCATCGAAACCATCAAAGAGGAAGCGAATTTTGGCGGCAAAGATCAAGCCTTTATTCAATTAGACAGTGGTCGCAGTGTCTTTGTACGAGGTAAGGTTGACCGCATTGACCGATTGAAAGCTGATGGAGCGATAGGAGTAGTAGACTACAAATCCAGTCTGACTCAGTTCCAGTTTCCTCATTTCTTTAATGGGCTCAATTCCCAGTTGCCAACCTATCTAGCTGCCTTAAAAAGAGAAGGAGAGCAGAATTTTTTTGGTGCCATGTACTTGGAAATGGCTGAGCCTGTCCAATCTCTGATGGCCGTTAAAAGTCTGGCAGGTGCAGTAGTAGAAGCTAGCAAGTCAATGAAATACCAAGGGCTCTTTTTAGAAAAAGAAAGCAGTCATTTGGGTGAATTTTACAATAAAAACAAGGCTAATCAGCTGACAGATGAGGAATTCCAGCTCCTACTGGACTACAATGCCCATCTTTACAAGAAAGCGGCTGAGAAGATTTTAGAAGGTCAGTTCGCCATTAATCCTTATACCGAAAATGGCAGAAGTATTGCACCGTATGTTCAGCAACATCAGGCAATTACAGGATTTGAAGCCAATTACCACTTGGGCCAAGCCCGTTTTCTAGAAAAGTTGGACTTAACTGATGGCAAGCGTCTGGTCGGAGAAAAACTCAAGCAAGCTTGGTTTGAAAAAATAAGAGAGGAGTTGAATCGATGAAGCCCATTCCCTTTTTAACTGAGGAGGAAATTCAAAAACTGCAAGAAGCAGAAGCCCATTCGAGCAAGGAACAGAAGAAAACTGCCGAGCAAATTGAAGCCATCTACACTTCTGGTCAAAATATCCTTGTCTCAGCGTCTGCTGGTTCTGGGAAGACTTTTGTCATGGCAGAGCGCATTCTAGATCAATTGGCGCGTGGTGTCGAAATTTCTCAACTCTTTATCTCAACCTTTACCGTCAAGGCTGCGACTGAACTTAAAGAACGTTTGGAGAAAAAAATCAGCCTGCAAATCCAAGAAGCGGATGATGTCGAACTCAAACAACACTTGGGTCGCCAGTTGGCAGACCTACCCAACGCAGCCATCGGAACCATGGACTCCTTCACACAAAAATTCCTTGGTAAACATGGCTATCTGCTTGATATTGCGCCTAATTTCCGTATTTTACAAAACCAAAGCGAGCAACTTCTTCTAAAAAACGAAGTCTTTCATGAGGTATTTGAAGCCCATTACCAAGGTAAACAGAAAGAGACCTTTAGTCATTTGCTGAAAAATTTTGCTGGGCGTGGCAAGGATGAACGGGGACTGCGCCAGCAAGTCTATAAAATCTATGACTTCCTCCAATCTACCAGTAATCCTCAGAAATGGCTGAGTGAATCTTTTCTCAAAGGCTTTGAGAAAGCTGATTTTAGCAGTGAAAAAGAAAAACTGACCACACAAATCCAGCAAGCTCTTTGGGACTTGGAAAGTTTCTTCCGTTATCATCTGGATAATGATGCCAAGGAGTTTCCAAAGGCTGCTTATCTAGAAAATGTCCAGTTTATTCTGGATGAAATTGGCTCCTTAAATCAAGAGTCGGATAGTCAGGATTATCAAGCGGTGCTTTCGCGTGTTGCCGCAATTTCGAAAGAGAAAAACGGCCGAGCTCTGACCAATGCCAGTCGCAAGGCTGATTTGAAGCCACTGGCCGATGCCTACAATGAAGAAAGAAAATCCCAGATTGCAAAACTAGGACAACTAGCAGACCAGATAACAATTCTCGACTATCAAGAACGTTATCATGGAGACACTTGGAAACTAGCTAAAACCTTCCAAACCTTTATGAGCGATTTTGTGGAGGCTTATCGTCAGCGTAAACGTCAGGAAAATGCCTTTGAATTCGCTGATATCAGCCATTACACCATTGAGATTTTAGAGAAATTCCCGCAAGTCCGTGAAGCTTATCAGGAACGTTTCCATGAAGTCATGGTAGACGAGTATCAGGATACCAACCATATTCAAGAACGGATGCTGGAATTGCTATCTAATGGCCACAATCGCTTTATGGTGGGAGATATCAAGCAGTCCATCTACCGATTCCGTCAAGCAGACTCGCAGATTTTCAATGAGAAGTTCCAACGCTATGCGCAAAATCCAAAAGAGGGCAAGCTGATTCTCCTGAAGGAAAATTTCCGTAGTAGTTCAGAATTGCTGTCAGCAACCAATGATGTCTTTGAACGTCTCATGGACCAAGAGGTCGGCGAAATCAACTATGATAACATGCACCAGCTTGTTTTTGCCAATACCAAACTGACTCCTAATACAGACAACAAGGCAGAATTTCTTCTCTACGACAAGGGCGATACAGGTGAGGAAGAAGAGAGTCAAACAGAAACGAAACTAACAGGCGAAATGCGTCTGGTTATCAAGGAAATTATTAAACTCCATAAGGAAAAAGGTGTTGCTTTTAAAGAAATTGCCCTTCTGACCTCCAGTCGCAGTCGTAATGACCAGATTCTTCTATCCCTGTCTGAGTACGGGATTCCTGTCAAAACCGATGGAGAGCAAAACAATTATCTCCAATCCCTAGAAGTGCAAGTCATGCTAGACACCCTTCGTGTCATTCACAATCCTCTCCAAGACTATGCCTTGGTTGCCCTTATGAAGTCTCCTATGTTTGGCTTTGATGAGGACGAGTTAGCACGTTTGTCCCTTCAGAAAGCAGAGGATAAAGTCCACGAAAATCTCCATGAAAAACTGATCAATGCACAAAAAATGGTAACAAGCCAGAAAAACTTGATTCACACGGCTCTAGCTGAGAAACTAAACCAATTCATGGATATCTTGGCTTCTTGGCGCTTGTATGCCAAAACCCACTCCCTATATGACCTGATTTGGAAGATTTACAACGACCGCTTTTATTATGATTATGTTGGGGCTTTGCCAAATGGTTCTGCTAGACAGGCCAATCTCTATGCCCTAGCACTGCGTGCTGATCAATTTGAAAAGAGCAATTTCAAGGGCTTGTCACGTTTTATTAGCATGATTGACAAGGTCCTAGAAGCCCAGCACGATCTTGCAAGCGTGGCAGTCGCACCGCCAAAAGATGCAGTAGAGCTCATGACCATTCACAAGAGTAAAGGGCTAGAGTTTCCTTACGTCTTCATCCTCAATATGGATCAAGATTTCAACAAGCAAGACTCTATGTCAGAGGTCATTCTCAGCCGTCAGAATGGTCTTGGTGTCAAATATATTGCCAAAATGAAGACAGGAGCAGTGGAAGATCACTATCCTAAAACCATCAAACTCTCCATTCCTAGTCTGACCCATAGACAGAACGAAGAAGAATTACAGCTGGCAAGCTATTCTGAGCAAATGCGTCTACTGTATGTTGCTATGACACGGGCTGAGAAAAAGCTCTATCTTGTCGGTAAAGGTTCTTGTGAAAAGCTGGAAGCCAAGGAATACCCAGCGGCTAAAAATGGAAAACTAAATAGATCTACTAGACTGCAAGCAAGGAATTTCCAAGATTGGCTTTGGGCTATCAGTAAAGTGTTTGCAAAGGATAATCTCAACTTTAGCTATCGTTTTGTTGGTGAGGATCAGTTGACTAGAGAAGCTATCGGAGAATTAGAAAATAAGAGCCCTCTCCAAGATAGCTCCCAAGTAGACAATCGCCAGTCAGAAACCATCAAAGAAGCCCTTGAAATGCTGAAAGAGGTGGAAGTTTATAATACACTTCATCGCGCAGCCATTGAACTGCCTAGTGTTCAAACCCCAAGTCAAATCAAGGAATTCTACGAACCTGTTATGGATATGGAGGGTGTTGAGATTGCTGGTCAAGTCCAGTCAGTAGACAAGAAAATCAACTTTGATTTGCCAGATTTTTCAACCAAAGAAAAGGTAACAGGAGCTAAGATTGGTAGTGCTACCCACGAACTGATGCAGAGAATGGACCTCAGTCAGCGACCAACGCTTGCTAGCCTGACAGAAACTCTCAAACAAGTTCAAACCAGCCAAGCTGTCAGAGACAAGATTAATCTTGCTAAAATTCTTTCATTCTTTGATACAGAACTCGGTCAGGAAATTCTTACTAATACCGACTATCTCTACCGCGAGCAACCCTTCTCCATGCTTAAACGAGACCAAAAGAGTCAGGAAGACTTTGTTGTCCGTGGTATCCTTGATGGCTATCTACTTTACGAAGACAAAATTGTTCTGTTCGACTATAAGACAGACCGCTATGATGAACCAAGTCAACTTGTAGACCGCTATCGTGGTCAGTTAGCCCTATACGGAGAGGCTTTATCTCGAGTCTATTCGATTGAAAATATTGAAAAATACTTGATTTTACTGGGTAAAGAAGAGGTTCAAGTTGTAAAAGTATAATCTAGAAAGGAGACATCATGACACTGCCAGTTAGAAAATCCCTGCACGATGCGGTTTTACAGGCTTCAAAATCTGATACTTGGGAACAAGCTACCAAGGAATGGAATGAAGTTTCCTTGATTTTTAACGGTATCGGCCGTAGCAATTGTGTCTGTGGGAATGCCATCAAGTACGCCTACGAACTCTTTAATGGTGTCACAGGCCAACGTCTCTTTCCAATTGGTAGCGACTGTGTTCGTCATTTTCATCGATTGTCCCTTGACCAGCAATTGGAAGAGGAAGAAAAACTGCTCAGAAAGGTTGAAAATCTGACCAGAAAAGCCCAGAAAAAAGAGAAAATCAAGGTCAATAAAAGTGACTTTGACGAGCGTCTTCTAAAGTGGCTCTGGGAAAAAGGTGTTTTTAAACCCAATCGTGGAAATCAGTTCTCACCTGAGAAAGACTACCAGCTCTTCCTAGAAGTCTTTCAAGGAGGAAGTTGGACCAAAGCAGAGCCCAAGAAGAAGGCTCGTATGGAAGAAGTCCTTGAAAAGTGTATCAAACCCTTTTTACTTGGAAAGCCGGATGACCAACTCTACCTTGTCAAGCTAGGCAAGGAGAAAATTGACTACGAGCAAGAACTCCGTATTCAGGCAGAGAAGGAGCGAAAGAAGAGGGATAAAATCGCCAAGCAATATGCAGACAATCTGGTTCTAGCTATGGGACCAGCAGAGCGTGCCTACCAAGATTACTTTGGCTTTACAGAGACCCTGACTCAAGAAGAACGCAAGTGGGAGAAAATTCTTTTTGGTAAAAATCGAACAGAACGGGCTGTCAAGGCCAAACAATACCAAAAAGAGTTGGAAAAAGACCAACGAATTGCCGGTCAAGATCCAATTGAAAGAAAGCAGAAGCAGACCTGGCTCCTCAATTCCTATTTTCGTGAGCTTCCTGAAGAAAAATCCCGATTTTCTAGGCTCTTATTAGAATATCGAAAAAGTGGAGAAGTGCCATTTTCAACTGAATATCTGTCAGACCATCTGCTCGACTTTTTCTATAAAATGAAAGCCTTTGAGTTTGAAATTGCACCAGAACAAGTTCGAGATTTTCTAAAAGAAAGTCTCCAGTCAGATCATCTATCCTCAGCACAGGAAAGCTGGATAGAAGGAATTCTCCTAAACTGCCTCAAACCATTTTTAGAACGATTATTGATATGAGTAACACCTGCCGTGGAAATGCCATGGTAGGTGTTATTTTATCCAAAAAAATAATAGGGAATTGCAAAACTACTACTTGGTATTTTATATATAAAACAAAGTATGAAAACGTAACGCAATTTTAAGACTTTTTGGTAAATTAAGAGTATAATCAAAGTGTGATGCCTTTTTTATAGATAATACACTAATATATCAAAGGCTTTCGTAAGATAAATATAAATTTTATTTCAAGGAGGAATAATGGAAAAGTATTTTGGTGAAAAACAGCAGCGTTTTTCATTTAGAAAATTATCAGTAGGACTTGTATCTGCAACGATTTCAAGTTTATTTTTTATGTCTGTATTAGGTAGTTCATCTGTGGATGCTCAAGAGACTAAAGGTGTTCACTATAAATATGTGACAGATTCAGAGCTATCATCAGAAGAAATAAATAAGCTTGTCTATGATATTCCGACATACGTGGAGAATGATGATGAGACTTATTATCTGGTTTATAAATTAAATTCCCAAAATCAACTGGGGGAATTGCCAAATACTGGAAGCAAGAATGATATGCAAGCCCTAGTTGCTGGTGCTAGCTTAGCTGCTCTGGGAATTTTAATTTTTGCCGTTTCTAAGAAAAAAGTTAAGAATAAAACAGTATTACATTTAGTATTGGTTGCAGGAATAGGAAATGGTGTCCTAATATCAGCTCATGCTTTAGAAAATAATCTCTTACTGAATTACAATACGGACTATGAATTGACCTCTGGAGAAAAATTACCTCTTCCTAAAGAGATTTCAGATTATACTTATATTGGATATATCAAAGAGGGAAACATAACTTCTGAATCTAAAGTAAGCAATCAAGAGAAATCAGTATCTAGTCCAACAACTCAACAAAAGGTGGATTATAGTGTTACACCGAATTTTGTAGAGAATCCATCAACAGTACAAGCTATTCAGGAACAAACACCTGTTTCTTCAACTAAGCCGACAGAAGTTCAAGTAGTTGAAAAACCTCTCTCTACAGAATTAACCGATCCAAGAAAAGAAGAGAAACAATCTTCAGATTCTCAAGCACAGTTGGCAGAACATAAGAATCCAGAAACGAAGAAAGAGGAGAAGATTTCTTCAAAAGAAAAGACTGGCGTAAATACATTAAATCCACAGGATGAAGTTCTATCAGGTCAATTGAACAAACCTGAACTCTTATATCGTGAGGAAACTATAGAGACAAAAATAGATTTTCAAGAAGAAGTTCAGGAGAATCCTGATTTAGCTGAAGGAACTGTAAGGGTCAAACAAGAAGGTAAATTAGGTAAGAAAGTTGAAATCGTCAGAATATTCTCTGTAAACAAGGAAGAGGTTTCACGAGAAATTGTTTCAACTTCAACGACTGCGCCTGTTACAAGAATAGTCGAAAAAGGTACTAAAAAAGCTCAAGTTATAAAGGAACAAGCTGAGACTGGTGCAGAACATAAGGAAGTACAGTCTGGAGCTATTGTTGACCCTGCAATTCAGCCTGAACTACCAGCAGCTGTAGTAACCGACAAAGGTGAGCCAGCAGTCCAACCAGTGTTACCGGAAGCAGTTGTAAGTGATAAAGGTGAACCAGAAGTTCAACCAGCGTTGCCGGAAGCAGTTGTAACTGAAAAAGGCGAACCAGCAGTCCAACCAGAGCTACCGGAAGCGGTTGTGACTGACAAAGGTGAGACTGAGGTTCAACCAGAGTCGCCAGATACTGTGGTAAGTGATAAAGGTGTACCAGAAGTCCAACCAGCGTTACCAGAAGCAGTTGTAACAGATAAAGGCGTACCGGAAGTTCAACCAGAGTTGCCAGAAGCTGTAGTAAGTGATAAAGGTGTACCGGAAGTTCAACCAGAGTTGCCAGAAGCTGTAGTAAGTGATAAAGGTGTACCAGAAGTCCAACCAGCGTTACCAGAAGCAGTTGTAACATATAAAGGTGAAGCTGAACAGGTAGCCACTATACCAGAATATACAGGCGTACAAGCTGGCGCTATTGTTGAACCCGCAATTCAGCCTGAATTACCGGAAGCAGTAGTAAGCGATAAAGGCGTACCAGAAGTCCAACCAGCGTTACCCGAAGCTGTTGTAACTGAAAAAGGCGAACCAGAAGTCCAACCAGAGCTACCGGAAGCGGTTGTGACTGACAAAGGTGAGACTGAGGTTCAACCAGAGTCGCCAGATACTGTGGTAAGTGATAAAGGAGAACCTGAACAGGTAGCCCCACTACCAGAATATACAGGTGTACAAGCTGGAGCGATAGTAGAACCAGAGCAGGTAGAAGCACCGAAAGAATACACAGGAGTGCAAGCCGGAGCAATAGTAGAACCAGAAAAAGTAGAACCATCAAAAGAATATACGGGTGTACAAGCTGGAGCTATTGTTGAACCAGAAAAAGTAGAGCCACCAAAAGAGTACACAGGCGTACAAGCTGGCGCTATTGTTGAACCAGAGCAGATTGCCCCCCTACCAGAATACACAGGTCCACAGGCAGGAGCAATAGTAGAACCAGAACAAGTGGGACCACTACCAGAATATACAGGCGTACAAGCCGGAGCTATTGTTGAACCAGAACAAGTAGTACCCCTACCAGAATACACAGGCGTACAAGCCGGAGCTATTGTTGAACCAGAACAAGTAGTACCCCTACCAGAATACACAGGCGTACAAGCTGGAGCATTAGTCGAACCAGAACAAGTAGCCCCCTTACCAGAATATACAGGCGTACAAGCTGGAGCTATTGTTGAACCAGAACAGGTAGATCCACTTCCTGAATACAAGGGGAATATCGAGCAACTTAAACCTGAAACTCCTGTTGAGAAGCCGAAAGAAACAGATCCAGAGAAAACAATAGAATTAAGAAGTGTTTCTGATGTGGAGCTCTATAGTTATGAAGGAGATCGGTCAAGACAGCATACAAGCTTGGATAAAGTACCAGATAATAAATCTGCTTATTTCATTAAGGTGAAGTCAGCTAAATTTAAAGATGTACTGCTTCCAGTTTCAAACATTGAGGATACTACAAAAGATGGCAAACCAGTCTATAAAATCACGGCTAGATTAGAACACTTGAAGCAATCTGTAGATAATCAATATCAAGACAATTTTACTTATTATCTTCCAAAACTTGTTCAAAACGATAGCCCTATCTACACATCATTTAAAAAATTAGTAACTGATATGAATAGTAGACCTGATGGAACTTTCACTTTGGGTGCAACAATGAATGCTCGTGAGGTTGAGTTAGGTGAAAACCAAGAAAGTTATATTACAAATAACTTTACAGGGAAATTGATTGGTAGTCATCAGGGTAAACATTATGCTATCTATAATTTGAAAAAGCCGTTATTCAATAGATTAGAACACGCTACTGTTAAGGATCTCACCTTAAAAGATGTCAATATTTCTGGTAAGAATCATGTCGCATCAGTTGCTAAGGAAGCAACAAATTCTTCAACTTTAGAGAACGTTCACGCAAATGGAATCATTGCTGGTGAGCTAGGTATCGGAGGACTTGTCCAAAAAGTTGAAAATTCTACCGTAAGTAATAGTAGCTTCACCGGAAGAATAACAAATACTTTTGTTACAACCTCTCAGTATGCAATTGGTGGTCTAGTCGGTCAATTAACTGGTACGAATGCTAGTGTAGGTCATTCTATAGCATCAGTAACTATTTCAAGCAATGCAGAACGTTCTAACCAAACCATTGGCGGAATTGCAGGTATCGTAGAAAATAATGCAACTGTAGCAAATAGTTATGCTGAAGGTGAAATAAATAATGCTAAACCATTCGCTAGAGTTGGTGGAGTTGCAGGTTCCCTATGGACACAAGAAGGTGGAGCAGATGATAATACCGGCCACTTGAATAACGTTCTCAGCGATATGAATATTACAAATGGGAATGCGATTTCTGGATACCATTTTGATGGTATGAAGCAGACAAAGGTATACAGTAATAAAGACAATAAGGTAGTTAATGTTCAAGCAGTTGGAGATGAGGTAATGTCAGTTGATTCCACTGTAGAACGTGGTACTGAGATTGAAAAAACAGCAGTTCAAGCCAAGAAAGACCAGATTACTACAAAGAAAACTATAACCGTGGAAGATTTTACAAATTCTGCTAAACAGGATGTAGATTATACCAAGGCAGCTCATTATCAGGAGACAAGAAAAGTTGCATATAAAAATATAGAAAAATTATTGCCTTTCTATAATAGAGACACCATTGTGAAATATGGAAATCAATTGTCAGCTGATAATAATCTATTTAAGAAAGAATTGTTATCTGTTGTTGCTATGAAAAATGAGGAAGTGGTTTCAGATATTACTTCAGATAAGCACTCTATCAATCACTTACTACTACATTACAAAGATGGAACATCTGAGAAAGTGAGCTTAACCTACCATAGTGATTTTGCAAATCTGGCTGAGTATACTATTGGAAGTACAGGTCTAGTATACACACCAAATGCTTTCCTAAAAGATTATACGTCTATAATAAACAGAGTTAAAAATGACTTAAATACAGTGCAGTATGATCCAACTACTCTTAAGAATTTGTTAGGAATCTCTGATAATGTTAAATTAACAGAACTCTATCTAGATGAGCAATTCGCTAAAACCAAAGAGCACTTGACTGAGACTCTTAAAAAATTGCTTTCAGCTGATGCTGCTGTTACTGGAAATAATAGTGCTATTGACAATTACATCGTTGATAAAATCAAGCGAAACAAAGAAGCTTTGATGCTAGGATTAACCTATCTAGAACGCTGGTATGGTTTCAAATTTGATAAGGCTAGCGCAAAAGATTTGCTTATGTTCCATATGGATTTCTTTGGTAAGGGAAATACCTCTCCTCTTGATACGATTATTGAACTAGGTAAATCTGGCTACAACAATCTCTTGGCTAAAAATAATGTGGTTACTTATAATGCCTTGTTAACGAATAACTACGGTACAAAAGATTTGTTTAGTGCTTTAGAAGTTTACCGTAAAGCATTTGCACCACATCAAACTAACAATGAATGGTTTAAATCACAGACAAAAGCCTTAATCGTTGAAGAAAAATCTAATATTCCAGAAGTGAGGGCTAATCAGGAAAAAGTTGGCAGCAAGTATTCTATTGGTGTTTATGATCGAATCACTAGCGACAGTTGGAAATACCGTAACATGGTACTGCCTCTACTAACATTGCCAGAAAGATCAGTATTTGTCATTTCAACTATCTCTAGCCTAGGCTTTGGTGCTTATGATCGTTACCGTAATAAAGAGCATCAAGCAAATGGTGATCTAAATAACTTTGTTGAAAAGAGCGCTCACGAAACTGCCGAACGTCAACGAGATCACTACGATTATTGGTATCGTATTCTAGATAAGGAAGGGCGTGAGAAGCTTTACCGAAATATCTTGCTTTATGATGCCTATAAATTTGGAGATGACCATACCAATGGAAAAGCCCAAACAGTATCAGATTTTGATAGTCCAAATCCTACAATGAAACATTTCTTTGGACCTGTTGGAAATAAAGTTGGTCATAATGGACACGGTGCTTATGCTACAGGGGATGCCGTTTATTATATGGGTTATCGTATGTTGGATAAGGATGGAGCTATCACTTATACACATGAAATGACGCATGACTCAGATCAGGACATCTATCTTGGTGGCTATGGTCGAAGAAGTGGCTTGGGACCAGAGTTCTTTGCCAAAGGCTTATTACAAGCACCAGACCATCCAGATGATGCGACAATCACCATCAACTCGATCTTGAAACATTTAAAATCGGATAGTAAAGAAGGAGAACGATTACAAATACTCGATCCAACTACGAGATTTAAAGACGCGACAGATCTTCAAAAATATGTACACAACATGTTTGATGTTGTTTATATGTTGGAATATCTTGAAGGAAATTCAATTCTTAAATTGGATACGAATCAAAAACAACAACTTCTTAGAAAAGTTACAAATGAGTATCATCCAGATCCAGATGGAAATAGTGTCTATGCAACAAATGTAGTTAAAGATTTGGCATATGCAGAAGCTGAAAAATTACATTCATTTAATGATTTGATTGAGAATAATATTATTTCGTCTAGGGAATATGCCTTAGGTGAATACGAAAGAAATGGCTACTTCACTATTAAATTATTTGCGCCGATTTATGCAGCATTAAGTAATGATGACGGAACGCCAGGTGACCTGATGGGACGTCGTATGGCCTATGAACTATTAGCTGCTAAAGGATTTAAAGATGGTATGGTGCCATATATTTCAAATCAATTTGAACCCGATGCTAGGGCAAATAATAAAACGATTACCTCATATGGTAAGACTAAAGGATTGGTAACAGATAAATTAGTACTTCAAAAATTATTTAATGGTCAATACGACACTTGGAGTGATTTTAAAAAGGCCATGTATAAAGAGCGACAAGACAAATTCAGTCAATTGAATAAAGTTACCTTTAATGATACAAGTAAATCATGGACAAGCTTTGCAACCAAAACTACAAGCAATATAGATGAGTTGCAACAACTAATGAATGAAGCTGTCCGCAAGGATACAGAAACTCCTCATTGGAATAACTATAATCCAGAAACAGACAGTGCAGTTCATAAGTTGAAGAGAGCAATCTTTAAAGCTTATCTTGACCAAACTGATGATTTTAGAAGTTCAATTTTTGAAAATAAAAAATAGTGTTTACTGTTAGGAAATAAAATTAAAGAAGGTGATTACGCTTGTCATTATTTAAAAAAGAACGATTTTCGATCCGAAAAATCTGTGGGATTGTTGGTTCGGTGTTACTCGGAAGTGTCTTGGTTGCACCGTCAGTAATTCATGCTTCTACCTATCATTATGTTGAAAAAAGCGCTCTTACAAAGGAAGAACAAAGCAAGATTCAGGAAGGAATTCCTACTGATAATGAAGCAAGTTATGCTCTTATTTATCAGCAGGAAGCTCTTCCTGCAACAGGTTCATCGACTTCTGTGTTTACAGCTTTAGGTCTATTAGCTATTGGGAGTTTAGTTCTTTTAGTTCATAAAAAGAAAAAAGTTGCTAGTCTGTTCTTAGTTACTACTATCGGACTAATTAGTCTTTCTAGTATGCAAGCTCTCGATATAGGCAATCCTTTGAAAGCTCCAAGTAATGAAGGAGTAGTTCAAATTGCTGGATATCGTTATATTGGATACTTACCCCTTAATGATAATGCAATTTCAGAAATTCAACATAAGGATGAGAGGACAAAAAATGTTCCAGTATCTGAAACTCAGGAAAGTATCCCTAATGAAGCGCCTAAAGCTGAGAAACCTAAATACACTGAGCCTGTAAGTACAGTCCCAGACGAGGCGCCTAAAGTAGAAAAACCTGACTATACGCAACCAATAGGTACAAACCTTGTAGAGCCAGCAGTTCAACCGGCATTACCAGAAGCTGTTGTGACTGACAAAGGGGAACCAGAAGTTCAACCAGCGTTGCCAGAAGCTGTTGTGACTGACAAAGGGGAACCAGAAGTTCAACCAGCGTTACCAGAAGCTGTTGTGACTGAGAAAGGGGAACCCGCAGTTCAGCCAGCATTACCAGAAGCTGTTGTGACTGAAAAAGGAGAACCCGCAGTTCAGCCAGCATTACCAGAAGCTGTTGTGACTGAAAAAGGAGAACCGGAAGTTCAGCCAGTGTTACCCGAAGCAGTAGTCACAGAAAAGGGAGAACCCGCAGTTCAGCCAGCATTACCAGAAGCTGTTGTAACTGACAAAGGCGAACCAGAAGTACAACCGGCCTTACCAGAAGCTGTTGTGACCGACAAAGGGGAACCAGAAGTTCAACCAGCGTTACCAGAAGCTGTTGTGACTGATAAAGGGGAACCAGAAGTTCAACCAGTGTTACCCGAAGCAGTAGTCACAGAAAAGGGAGAACCAGAAGTTCAAGCTGAGTTGCCAGAATATACGTCAAAAGTTGCTCCAACTTTGACTTTAGATAAGGTTACAGAAGATGCGATGGATCGTTCAGCTAAATTGGATTACACTCTTGAAAATACAGGTAATGCTGAAATCAAGAGCATTATAGCTGAGATTAAAGATGGGAATACTGTTGTTAAGCGAGTTGATTTATCTAAAGAAAAATTGACAGACGCTATTCAAGGTTTGGATTTATTCAAAGATTATAAAATTGCAACAACAATGACTTACAACCGTGGTGAAGGTGATGAAACATCTAAATTAGATGAAAAACCTTTACGTTTAGAGTTGAAAAAAGTTGAAATTAAAAATATCGCATCTACTAATTTAGTGAAGGTAAATGATGATGGTACTGAAACACCTAGTGATTTCATGAGCGAAAAACCTTCTGATGAAGATGTGAAGAAAATGTACTTAAAAATCACTAGTCGTGATAATAAAGTAACACGTTTAGCAGTTGATAAAATTGAGGAAGTAACTGAAGAAGGTCAAAAACTTTATAAAATTACGGCTGAAGCTCAAGATTTGATTCAACACATTGATCCATCTAAGGCGCGCAATAAGTATGTTTATTATATAGAAAAACCCCATCCTAAAGAAGATAATGTCTACTATAACTTTAAAGATTTAGTAGAGGCTATGAATGTTAATAAAAATGGTACATTTAAAATCGGAGCAGATTTGAATGCAACGAATGTACCAACACCTAACAAACAATATGTTCCAGGTACGTTTAAGGGACATCTATCAAGTGTTGATGGTAAACAATATACAATTCATAACATTGCCCGTCCCTTATTTGACCGTGTTGAAAATGGTTCTGTGAAAAATATTAATTTAGGTAATGTGGATATCAATATGCCTTGGGCTGACGGAATAGCACCTGTTGCCAATATGGTGAAAAATGCAACTGTTGAAGATGTTAAGGTAACTGGTAGTGTAGTTGCTAATAACAATATTGCGGGTATCGTCAATAAAATCGATAGTGGTGGTCAGTTGACAAATGTAGCCTTCATCGGTAAACTCACGGGTGTTGGTGATAAAGGTCAATATATGGCTGGTATTGCCGGTGAGATTTGGAGAGGTAATGTTGCAAAAGCATATGTCGAGGCTGATATTGTTGCCAACAGAGCCCGTATAGGTGGTTTAGTTGCTAAAACAGATAATGGTAACGACTCTATGGGAATTGGTAAATATGGTTCAATTCGTAAATCAGTCACCAAAGGAACCATTAAGACTAAAGTTTTGTTTGAAACAGGTGGATTTATCAATAGCAATCTTCCTTTTGGTAAACTGGAAGATAATATTTCAATGATGAGAGTTGAAAATGGTGAAGAGTTCTTTGGTTCTTCAGATTTGGACTACGATGGTGGTTATTTCACAAATGGATGGTTAGAGCGTAACTTTGTTGTCAAAGGTGTCAGTTCAGGTAAGCATTCATACAAACGTTCTCGTGACAAAATTAAAGAAATTAATCAAGATGAAGCTAACAAGAGAATTGCAGCCTTTAATATTACTGCTGATAAATACGAAATCAACGAACCTGTGGTCAATCGCTTAAATCGTTTAACCAGAAGAGAAGATGAATATAAGTCAACCCAAGACTATAAAGTAGATCGAGATCTGGCTTATCGTAACATTGAAAAACTTCAACCGTTCTACAACAAAGAGTGGATTGTCAACCAAGGTAACAAACTTGCAGAAGATTCAAACTTAGCTAAGAAAGAAGTCCTTTCTGTTACGGGAATGAAGGATGGTCAATTCGTGACCGATTTATCGGATATCGATAAAATAATGATTCACTATGCAGATGGTACAAAAGAAGAAATGGGGGTCACACTCAAGGATTCTAAAGTCCAACAAGTGCGTGAATATAGCGTATCTGGTCTTGGTGATGTTGTCTATACACCGAATATGGTTGTTAAAAATCGAGACAAACTGATTGCAGATGTGAAAGAGAAGTTATCTTCAGTCACATACGATTCGCAAGATGTTCGTAAAATTATTGGAAATCCAGCTGATTTGTATCTAGAAGAAAGCTTTACTGACGTCAAAGACAATCTTGATAAATTTGTGAAAGCTTTAGTCGAAAATGAAGATCATCAATTGAATAGTGACGAAGCTGCGATGAAAGCACTTGTGAAGAAAATTGACGATAATAAAGCGAAAATTATGATGGCTCTATCTTACTTGAACCGTTACTATAACATTAAGTATACTGACAACAGTATGAGTATCAAAGACATTATGATATTTAAACCTGACTTCTACGGTAAAACACCAAGTGTATTAGATCGCTTGATTAACATCGGGTCTAGCGAGAAGAACTTAAAGGGTGACCGAACTCAGGATGCTTATCGTGAAATCATTGCAAGTAATACTGGTAAAGGTAGTCTTCGTAACTTCCTAGAATACAACATGCGTTTGTTTACAGAGGATAAAGACATTAATGATTGGTTTATCCACTCAGCTAAGAATGTTTATGTTTCAGAACCTAAAACTACAAATCCTGACTTTATTAATAAACGTCATAGAGTCTTTGATGGGCTAGATAACGGTGTTCATGGTCGTATGATTTTACCACTTCTAACGCTTAAAGATGCCCATATGTTCTTAATTTCAACATATAACACGATGGCGTACAGTTCATTTGAGAAATATGGAAAACATACAGAAGAAGCTCGAAACGAATTTAAGAAAGAAATTGATAAAGTTGCTAAGGGACAACAAACGTATCTTGATTTCTGGTCCAGATTAGCTCTACCTAATGTTCGTGATAGATTACTTAAGAGTCAAAATATGGTACCGACACCAGTTTGGGATAACCAAAACTACCATGGAGTCGACGGTGCCAACAGCATGGGGTACGGAAAGAACGGGGCAATTATCAGACCTATTAGAGAATTGTATGGTCCAACTGGCAAATTCCACGCAACAAATGGAGCCATGGGAGCTATGGCTAGTATTTACGATAGTGCAAACAATAATGACCAAGTTTACTTTATGGTAACTGATTTAATATCACAATTTGGTATTTCAGCCTTTACACATGAAACAACACACGTCAATGACCGAATGCTCTATTACGGAGGATACAGTCAACGTGTTGGTACAAATGCAGAAGCCTATGCACAAGGTATGCTGCAAACACCTGATAGTTCAACGACTAATGGTGAATACGGCGCACTTGGAATTAACATGGCTTACCATCGTCCAAATGATGGTAACCAATGGTACAACCCAGATCCTGACAAATTAAAGACACGTGATGACATTGACCGCTACATGAGAAACTACAATGAAGCTATGATGTTGCTTGATTATGTAGAAGCTGATGCTGTACTTCCTAAAATTAAGGGAGACAATAGTAAGTGGTTCAAGAAGATTGACAAAGAAATGCGCTCTAAGATTCAGTACAATGATCTTTTAGGTCCAAACCAATGGGATAGTGTCCGTGATTTGAAAGGTGAAGAAAAGGTAATGACTTTATCTAGCGTCAATGATTTAGTGGATAATAACTTCATGACGAAACATGGAAATCCAGGTAACGGACGTTATCGCCCTGAAGATTATGCTGTCAACTCAGCATATGTAAACGTCAATATGATGGCTGGTATTTATGGTGGTAATACTAGTCTTGGAGCTCCTGGTTCATTATCATTCAAACACAATGCCTTCCGCATGTGGGGTTATTATGGATATGACAAAGGTTTCACTAGTTATGTATCTAACAAATACAAAGATGCAGCTATTAAAGAAAATAAAGGTTTGCTAGGCGATGACTTTATTATTAAGAAAGTATCTGGAGACAAGTTCAAGACACTTGAAGAGTGGAAGAGACATTGGTACGAGGAGGTTTTTGCTAAAGCTAAGAAAGGCTTTGAAGGTATCGATATTGATGGCGTCCATATCAGTAACTATGATGAGTTAAGGCCTTTATTTGATAAAGCAGTCGAAGAAGATTTGAAAAAAACAGATGACTTCTCTCATACTGTAGCTCTTAAATCTAAGGTATTCAAAGCCCTTCTTAAAAATACAGACGGTTTCTTTAATAAACTGTTTAAAAAAGACATTTAAATGTTTAGAATATAAAGGGAACAGTTTTTTGCTCCCTCTGAAAAGTCATCATTTGATGGCTTTCAAAAAGCACCTCAAAAAAGGTATTGCCAAGTTGCAATACCTTTTTTTGAGGCTCTTTTATCTTGTTCTTGTTTCAATTGACGATACCACATTATGTACTGTTTTGCTTCATTTTATTATAAAAGGACTTAGTCCTATGCAGTACAGAACTAAATCCTTTCAATAATTGTTTGTGTAATTTTGGGGGTTAGTAAAGAGAAGCTTGTTTTTGTTCATTCTCTTTCTGTGTCAAGTCTCTTAATCTTTATTCTCGTATGGCAAGATTAAGTTCAAGATGATTCCCGTCATGGCTGATAGGGCAGTACCTGAAAGGGTAACTGGACCGAGTTTAAGGATAGCTCCTCCAAGTCCAAGGACCAACATAGCACTTGTGATGATTAGGTTACGCATTTGAGCAAAATCAACACGTTCTTTAATCAAGACTTTCAAACCGTTGCTGGCGATAACTCCATAGAGAAGGATTGACATACCACCAAGTACAGCGTTTGGAATGGTTGAAATCAAGGCTGTAAATTTACCAAGGAAGCTAAGGGCAATCGCGATAAGGGCAGCGTTACGGATAACTGAGACAGAAGCGATACGAGTCATACCGATAACCCCTGTATTTTCTCCGTAAGTTGTATTTGCTGGTCCACCAAGGAAGGCAGAAACAGAAGTTGCGATACCGTCACCAAGAAGAGTACGGTGAAGACCTGGTTCTTTCAAGAATTGACGGCCACAGATTTGACCCAAAACAGTATGGTCACCGATATGTTCAGAAATTGTTACGATAGCGATTGGCAAAATAGCGATGGTTTCTGGACCAAAGTAAAGATTGTATTCTTTAAAGGCACCACCAGTGCTAAATGGCAAGTAGAAACCAGGAATTTCGAACCAGTTGGCTTTAAGAACTGGTGTAAAGTCAACCAAACCAAGAGTTAGTGCGAAGAGGTAACCACCGATAATGGCAAATAGGAATGGAATGATTCGTAGGAAGCCTTTTCCCTTTGTATTGATAAAGGCAGCAATCAAGAAAGTAACAACTGCTACAAGAGCATTTTTCCAGTTTCCATCAGCTACAAGACCAGCGTTGGTAACAGCTGAACCTGCAAGTCCAAGACCGATAACGATGATCATAGGTCCGATGATGATTGGTGGCAAGAGTTTATCAATCCATTTTGTACCTGCAAAACGAACACCAGCAGCCACAAGGACATAGACCAAACCAGTCAAGATAACCCCTGTTTGGGCAGCAGATACATCACCACCCATTTCTTTCATAGCAAGTGACATTGCTGTGATAAAGGCAAATGAAGAACCTAGATAAACTGGAACTTTAAAACCAGTTGAAATCATGTAGATGAGTGTCCCAACACCTGAAGCAAAAAGGGCAACAGATACAGGCATTCCCAAAATCAATGGTACCAAGATGGTCGCACCAAACATAGCGAAAACGTGTTGGAAACTAAGGAGAATTCCTTTGCCAGCCGAAGGACGTTGGTCAACGTCTAGTAACAAATCAACAGTTGATTCTTGTTTCATATAAACCTCACTTTTGGGCATCAAAAAAGAGCCCATTATTTTACAGCAATAGGCCCTCAGAGTAAGACTTCTCTAAAATCTAGACTTTAAAGAGTTTTAAATATTTCTGCGTCTTCGTCACCTCACGGGATGACATTAAAAACCTTTGCTTTTGATAGTATAGCAAAAATTACAAACTTTGTAAATATTTTTTTACTAAAAAGATTAAAGCGGGCGTTTATTGGGCATGCCAGCCTTACGTGGATATTTATTTGGCGTTTCTTTTTTCTTTTCTACCACTGTGATGTAGCGCGGATCTCCATTAGGTAGAGCGTAGCTGAGATTGTCTTCGACCTTACTAAAAAGGAGGTTGAGGGCATTCTTAGCTTCTAATAATTCCTCAGGGGCATTGCTGGCCTTGAGTGCCAATAGTTTTCCGCCAACTTGCAGGTAAGGAATTGTCAATTCAGATAAAACCTGCATGCGAGCAACCGCACGAGCTGTTACAAAATCATATTGAGCACGGAAGTTCTTGTCTTGGGCCAAGTCTTCTGCACGTCCATGGTAGAATTGAACACCGTCTAAATCCAGTTCTTGAGCCAAAAGTTGGAGGAAGTTGATGCGCTTATTGAGTGAATCAATGATAGTTACATCTAGCTGAGGATAGAGAATTTTCATCGGTAGACTAGGAAATCCTGCCCCAGCACCGATGTCAAGAAGTTTGATATTTTCATTAGGAATCAAACCTTGAAGAATGGGTGCAATCGAATCGTAAAAATGTTTGAGATAAACTTCATCCTTGTCCGTAATAGCTGTTAAATTAATCTTTTCATTCCACTCGACCAAGAGTTCAAAATAACGTTCAAATTGTTTTTTTTGCTGGTCCGACAGTGGAAGATTCTGTTTGGTAAGCAAGTTGTAAAATGTTTCTGGTTTCATAGTTATTTCCTTCTTTAGTATCATCTTATTTTACCACAATCATTAAAAATTTGATATACTGGTACTAATCTAAAAGTAGAAAGGACTTATATCATGACTTGGATTATTCTTGGAGTTTTGGCTCTTGTTGTTATTTTTGTGATTGTTAGCTATAACGGTTTGGTTAAGAATCGTATGCAAACAAAGGAGGCTTGGAGTCAGATTGATGTTCAGTTGAAACGTCGAAATGATCTCTTGCCAAACTTGATTGAGACTGTAAAGGGTTATGCCAAATATGAAGGTTCTACCCTTGAAAAGGTGGCAGAACTACGTAACCAAGTGGCGGCAGCGACTTCACCAGCAGAAGCTATGAAAGCTAGTGATGCCCTTACTCGTCAGGTTTCAGGTATTTTTGCAGTTGCAGAAAGCTATCCAGATTTGAAAGCTAGTGCCAACTTTGTTAAATTGCAAGAGGAGTTGACCAATACAGAAAATAAAATTTCTTACTCTCGTCAACTCTACAACAGTGTTGTCAGCAACTACAATGTAAAATTAGAAACTTTCCCAAGCAATATTATCGCTGGAATGTTTGGATTTAAAGCAGCAGATTTCCTTCAAACACCAGAAGAGGAAAAGGTAGTTCCTAAAGTTGATTTTAGCGGTTTAGGTGACTAAGATGTTGTTTGATCAAATTGCAAGCAATAAACGAAAAACCTGGATTTTGTTGCTGGTATTTTTCCTACTCTTAGCTCTTGTTGGCTATGCGGTTGGTTACCTCTTTATGCGATCTGGGCTTGGTGGCTTGGTTATCGCACTGATTATCGGTTTTATCTATGCCTTGTCCATGATTTTTCAATCGACAGAGATTGTCATGTCCATGAATGGAGCGCGTGAGGTTGATGAGCAAACGGCACCAGACCTTTACCATGTAGTGGAAGATATGGCTATGGTGGCTCAGATTCCCATGCCACGAGTTTTCATCATTGATGATCCAGCCTTAAATGCCTTTGCGACAGGTTCTAACCCGCAAAATGCGGCGGTTGCTGCGACGTCAGGTCTCCTAGCTATCATGAATCGTGAGGAGCTAGAAGCTGTTATGGGACATGAAGTCAGTCATATTCGTAATTACGATATCCGTATTTCGACTATTGCTGTTGCCCTTGCTAGTGCTATCACCATGCTTTCTAGTATGGCAGGTCGTATGATGTGGTGGGGTGGTGCAGGTCGCAGACGAAGTGACGATGACCGAGATGGAAATGGCTTAGAAATCATTATGCTCGTGGTTTCACTACTAGCTATTGTTCTGGCACCTCTCGCTGCAACCTTAGTGCAACTAGCTATTTCTCGTCAGAGGGAATTCCTAGCTGATACTTCCAGTGTTGAGTTGACGCGCAATCCTCAAGGGATGATCAATGCTCTACGTAAGTTGGATAATAGTAAACCTATGAGTCGTCCTGTAGATGATGCCAGCAGTGCGCTTTATATCAATGATCCTAAGAAAGGTGGAGGGTTCCAAAAACTATTTTATACCCACCCACCTATCTCAGAGCGGATTGAACGCTTAAAACAGATGTAAAAATGTGCCTATAAAATCCTAAAAAATGAGCATTCTCGTAGTTGGAGATGCTCATTTTCTTATATAAAGGAACTCAGAAATCAATTTGTTATGATACAACTTATATTCTTCGAAAATCTCTTCAAACCGCATCAGCTTCGCCTTGCCGTACTTAAGTCCAGCCTACGACTAGCTTCCTAGTTTGCTCTTTGATTTTCATTGAGTATAAAAATGTGACTATACAATCCTAAAAATGAGCATTCTCGTAGTTGGAGATGCTCATTTTCTTATATAATCAACTCAAAAATCAATTTGTTACGATACAACTTATATTCTTCGAAAATCTCTTCAAACCGCATCAGCTTCGCCTTGACGTACTTAAGTCCAGCCTGTGCGGCTAGCTTCCTAGTTTGCTCTTTGATTTTCATTGAGTATTAGAATTTCTTGAGGAAACTTCGTTCAGAACACATGATATATCGAAGAAGAATCTAGAATCTATGCAAAATGGAGGAGGGCAACTGATCTCGTTTTTCGTAAATTAGAGAATATTTTTGGTGAACTCAGAGTGTGTGTTAGAGACAAGTAGGCCAGCGTAGTAGAGCTAGGATTCATCTTAATGAGCATAGAGGTTACAAAATTGTCCAAGAATTCAATCTACAAATCAGTTATTTAAAAATCACTGTGTTCTTTTAGCTAGAAGTTAGTTTTTGTCCAGCCTCTTTTATAGGCGATTTCGGAAAACTTCATACATAAGAATGGCTGCAGCAACACTGGCATTAAGGCTTTGAACATGTCCATTCATCGGAATGGTAATCATTTCATCGACCTGTTTTTTGATGTTGCTAGAGATACCTTTTCCTTCATTTCCAATGATGAGGGCAATTTTCCCTTTTGTATTCCACTTGTGGCAAGGAGTACCGTTCATATCCGTTCCAAAGGTCCAGAAGCCTTCATCCTTGAGTTTGTCCAGAGTTTGGCTTAGATTGGTCACTCGAGCAATTGGAACGTGTTCAATAGCACCTGTGGCTGTTTTGGCAACGACAGGAGTTACTCCGACAGCACGGTGCTTGGGAATGATGACTCCGGAAACATTGGTTGCATCGGCGGTTCTTAAGATGGAACCTAAGTTGTGAGGGTCAGTTAACCCGTCCAGAATCAATAGCAAAGGATTTTCTTCTTGACGTGTTTTGGCAAGGATGTGATCCAACTCACTATAGGCAAATTCGGATACTCGTAGAACAAAACCTTGGTGAACAGCACCTTCAGTCATCTCAGAGAGGGATTTTTTTGAAGTCCAAGAAATGGACACCTTCTTTTCTGTAGCCAGTTCCTTGACTTTCTCAACATTCTTACCTCGGAGGTCTTCTTGGAGGTAGAGTTTGTTTCCAGTATTTGCAAGGAGGGCTTCGGTAACGGCGTGGACGCCATAGACAATATCATTTGTTTTCATGCCTCTATTATACCACAACTCGCTCAGCAGTCCTATTATTATATATAGGGCAGCGATCTATAACTCGCTCTTTTAAATACTTAAATATCACCAATAAATCGGTAGTGTATTTCCAGTTTAATTTGCCTATTCTTGCCTCTACCAATCGGTTGGTGGACAATAATTTTATCAATCAATTCGTTGATAATTTTTGGTGTCAACTTCTCAAGCTGAGTATATTTTCGAATGGCTGTCATAAATTTTTCAATGTTGTGGGCAGATTTCATTTTCACCCCAAGAGTTGTGGTGGCAGTTTGGACTTTTTCCTTCAACTCAGCTTGTTCCGCCTCATAGCTGTCGCACAATTTTTTGAAGCGGTCATCCGCAATCTCACCCAACAGTTGCTTTTCGTAAAGTTTCTGGATAATGGTGTCGAGCTCCGCTATCCGCTGTTCATCTTTTGAAAGTTGCTTTTGTAATTTACTAAACTTTTTAGTTTCCTTAATCTCAAACTTGTCTTTCAAGCGTTGTAAAAAATCTGCTTCGTTAATCTGAAACGAGTTTATCAGTTCTTGAAGCTCGTTTAAAATTAGATTTTCCAGTACTTCTTTACGAAGATAGTGACCGCCCGAACAAGTATCGCCAGCTCGCTTAAAATGGTAACATTTATAATGGTCGAGGTTCACACCATCTTTTTCTTGTGGGCAAAAACTTAATTTATGTTCGTTTTCGCAATAAAGCAAGCCTGCAAACAAATTTTCGTGTCCTGGGTTATCTTTCCAGTTATGCCTTTGAACGACTCGCTTGTGGTTCATCATTTTTCTTGCAATTTCGAAATCTTCCTTCGAAATAATCGCTTCGTGGCTATCTGGGAAAATTAGCCAATCTTCACGAGGTCGCAGGCGACAATTCCGCTGTTTGTAAGAAATTTTTGCGGTTTTCAAGTTAATGGTTGAACCGATATACTCCTCTTTTTCCAATATTTGCCAAATCATCTGAGTTTTCCAATAACAAGGGTCGCTCTCTAAAATCCGATAGTTCGAAACACCCAGCTTCTTTTTGTAGCGAGCAGGAGTGAGGATTTTGTCACGTCTTAAACCTTGAGCTATCTCGGTTGGTGTTCTGCCTGAAATATACTCCGAAAATATCCGTTTAACGATTTCTGAAGCATATTTATCTACCAACCACTCCTTACGATTTTCTGGATTATTGAGATATCCATAAGGGGTAATCCAGCCGATTTTTTCGCCATTTTTGGCTTTGGTATGTTTCGAAAGCTTAATTTTCTCGCTACACTGCATACTATACCAGTTGTTAAAGAGCGAAACCAACGGTGTGAGATAGGCATCTTGGCTGGATTTCTTGTTACTATCTATATTTTCTTGCAGGGAAATAAAGCGAATGTTTTTCGAAGGAAAAACCACCTCCAAAAGATTTCCTGAAAGCAGGTAGTCTCGTGAAACACGGCTCAAATCCTTTACCACAAAATTCGAAACTTGCTTGTTTTCAACCAATGCCAGAGCTTGTTGGAAAGCTGGACGCTGGGCGTTTGAACCTGAGTAGCCATCATCGTAAAATACAATTGGGTTGCTCAAATTCTCTCGCTCCGCCAGTTTGCTTAAAATTAAGCGTTGGTTGGAAATTGAGTTAGATTCGCCTTCGTTTGCGTCTTCTGATGAAAGCCTGCAATACAAAACACTAATCTCAGTCAGACTCTCAAACTTAACTTCTGTCCAATCTGGAATTTGCTTTGTTAATGTGCTGTTTGTCATCGTGTCTCCTTTCAATTACACTCTAACCCATGGACATGATACCTCGAAAGGGCGAAGAAGTACAGTCTTTGGAGCTTATTTTTCCTGCAAAATCAGCTTTTCAAGTAATTCTTTCAAACTTTTCGAACCACCAAATTTTCGGTTAATCTTAAAAGTTGCTCGCCCGATTTTGACAATTCGTTCTTTTTCATTATTCATCTGTTCGTCCTCCAATCCATTCACTAAATTCCTCCAGCGTTACCACCTGAAACATTGGCTGAAAATTATTCAGCTCGTTTTCGATTTTCTTCGAAATCGCTTCTTTTCGTTTGTTGTGCGGCACAATCCATAGAACCAGTGGAAACACACCGTCTTGTTCTCGCTGTTCAATGCCTGTTTGGTAGTAGGCGATGTATTTTTTACACTGATTTACCACTCGGTTGAGGCTTTCGGTCGCCATATCGATTTCGCAAAAATAACTGTCCTCATATTCGCCCAAAACCAGTTGGGCAAAAGCATCAGGTTTCAGAAAAATCTTCTTGCCCGAAAAGGTGGCGTAGGTGCGGTGGCAGGTGGGTTCAAAATCGAACCGTTCCAGCTGGATTTTGCCAGCTTCTTCCAATAATTTCAGAAAAACATACGCTTGTGTCACCGCTAGCGTGTGTTCCAAGTGGTGGGCGGTGGGTTCATACTTATTTTTAAAGCGTTGTGGACGGTGTAATGTTTTCAACCCTTTTATCGTGATGTACCAAACGAAACTGCCTGAACCTGCTCGCACGCCACCGATTCGCCGTTCGAGGTGATTGATGAGTTGGCGATTTTTGATTTGGTTTAAAAGCAAGTTAGCTCTTCGGAAAGCAGTTCGCGAATGCTGGCTATCCTGAAAATAGAGGGCAACAATCTGCTTGGTGGTCGCATAACGGCACTGGGCGAGCAGAGTTAGAATCTCTCGTTCTTTTTCTGTTAGTTCAATTTTCTCCATTTTGTCCTCCTCGCTTCTTTCGTCCCAAGTTTTCGGGTGGAATTTCATCTTTCTTGTTTTGAAGTGGTGTATTTTCGAAATTGGCTAAATCGTCGCCGTAGTATTCCAAACTTTCGGCATAAAGTTCATCAATTGACTGAGCATTTTTCGAAAGAGGCAGGCTTCGCCCTGAGACCCACTTAAAGTGATTGTAAAAAATCGGCATTTGGGCATAAAAGTGAAAAGGTGCAAGGGTCATAAAATCTTCGAAAGTGAGTTCTGGAGCTTGGCTGGCGAGTTCCTTGGCTTCGTGGTGTTCCAGCGTGAAAATGATTTTACTGCGACAATTACTCAAAACGCTGGTACGCAGAGTAGATGGCAGTTGCGTCAGGTGCTGGCTGGCGAGAATGTAGCCCACTTTCATCGAACGAGACACTGCAAGGGCATCCTCCAAATCTACAGGGAGCTTAAGGAATTGCCCCAGCTCATCAATGTAAATGGGCAGGAAAGGGCGATTTTCGGGGGCGAGATGGGCTTGGTGGAGGGTTAGCTGGTAGATGTAGTTGGTGATAAGCGAACCGATAAATTTAGCGTTTGTCACCCCAATTTGTCCTCGATTGAGGTTAACTAAGGCTACTTTTTTACTGGTGAAGAGCTCCATCAGGTTAAATTTTTTCGAAGTAGAGGCAAGCATGGCTCGCAGTTCTTTTCGAAGCAAAAGCTGACGGATTTTGTTTAATACTGGCGAGATTAACACCTCACGGTTGGCATCGCTTAGCTGGTTGTAGCCCTGCCAAAAATCCAAGAGAAAAGGGTCGGAAATCTGACTTAATAGTTGATTTCGAAAGACAGGATTGGTTAAAAACTGAGGTAATTGGGATAAATTAGAATTTTCAACTTGTGCCATTACGGTTAAGGCGTGGCTGAGCACATCAACCGTGCGAATACCCCAGTTGTCGCTGAAAAGTTCTTGAAAAAGATTAAGTAACATATCCGCCACCAGCTCAGGCGAGGTGTATCGAGTCAGGTCAAAGGGGTTGAGACCGATAATTTTGTTGCTGGAGCTGGGGTCAATGATAACCAAATCTGCTCGCCGTTCTTTTGGGAAATGAGCCAACACTTCTCGTACTAAGTCGCCTTTGGGGTCAATTAACAGCGTGCTTCTGCCTGCTTGAATATCTACCAAAATGAGCTGGGCAAGCAAGGTAGATTTTCCAACGCCCGTTCCGCCTAAAACTAATAAATGTTGAGTGGCGTCTCGGGGCAAGATTTGGAGCGGTTCGTTTTTGATACTTTCACCAAATTTTCGAACAGGTACATCTGGCACTTTATAGCCCAAAGGCAGACGGAGAATTTTGGGGTGAATATTGGCAATCCCAGCCAGCTCGCCTTCGCCAATAGGGGCAAGCCAAAAGCTGGCAAGCTCCTGCGAAGAAAGGGTGAGTGGAAAAGCCCACGGAATTTGAACTTTATTCACTTTCTCGCTTGAAATCGGGTTGAGAAAAAGTTCGACACCACTGGATTCTAACATTCGAAAGGCTCCTAAAACAGTATGGTATAGCTCATTCTTGCGAAAATGACTATCACTTCGCACACCAATCCGTACATCTGCTTGAAACTGGGCGTGGCGGAGTTTTTCCCGAATCAGCTTGTCGGCATCTTTGGAAAGCTTTGGAATATTCCCTGAAATCCACTGCCACCAAGTGGCGTTAAGGTGCGATAAATCACGAGCCAGCGGTTGTGGCGGACGCGACTTGCCCACTACAACCTGTACACAAATTTCTTCCTGCGGTTTTAGGTGATGACTCAGTGCCAAAAAGGAACGAGTGAAATTTTCAACACCATCTGTTTTGAGGCTAAAATGGTTGCGTTTGATAGCTACACGCCACGCTTTTTCAGATGTTTTTCGCTCTTTAGGGCGAAGTTTTGAAAACTGAATGTCATTGGAAACCTGCATCATTTTGTGTAAATAGGGCGTGTCCAGTGGGCTACTGAGAAGCAAATATCGCACCTCGTTTTTCGTTAAACGAATCTCCAAAACGAAGGGCTGGCGTCTGGTGTAGCCTGAGAGTCGCACCATCAAATCTAGTATGTCTTGAAATTCCACAGGGCGAGTGTAATCCATTTCATAAATTTCAAAATTTGTTGGGCGTTTCATTGGTCACCTCCAATCTCTTTTGTTTTTCCAGTAGCGAAAAGTAAGCATTCCGCCACCAAGTAATACGGCAAGCAGGCTTAAGGGTAGGGCAATTTCGATTAGCCAGTAAATCGCCCGATTGACTAAATATGCCAGTAGAACGAAAAGCAAGGTGTAGCCAACTATTTTTCGCACGAGTCATCATCTGCCTTTCTGTAGTCAATGGGATTTTTAGAATATTTAGGAACGGGATAGTTAGAGATAATAATGTCGCTCTCAACTTCATTACCCCATATAGCCCACTTTTTATTAGAAGACACAGGTCTCCGTGCAAAGAGCTCCAAATAATCTGGCTCAGAACAGCGTTCGATGATAGCAAAGAGTTCCTCGGGCTTATGGCTATGGTCTTGTTTGGGGAAGAAGCCCCAATTCATTTGACCTTTAAACTTGATAGGAGCTTTTCCACGAGTAGCGAAAATTACATGCTCGGTGGAATTTCGCAGATAAGTTCCCAAGCCGAGCGTTGGCTTGACCCAAGTAAAAATGCTTTTTGGCTCAAAGCCCCACGCCCGAATAATATCGTAAGATTCTTCCATATAAGAGTTGGAAGTCCAAAACCAGAGATGGGCGTTATCTGCAGCAATGTCCTTTATGGGCATATTGCGGATTTCCTCGTGGCTCATCAGGTTGTAGTGCTTGCAAGCTCCGTAGCTACCTGTTTGGTTCTTCATATAGGGAACATCAGCGAGGATGGTTTTGAATTTCTTTGGTTGAGTTGGTTGTGTCATTTTAAAATCCTTTCTGTTTGTGACGCTCCGAGCATACCAGAAACCGCTAGCAAAAGGGAGCATAAGCAGTTTATGGATTAGGAGCGATGAGAATGGTGCTATATCTGTTAAGGTGCTATCATATTGCTGTTTTGTTCGGTGATGTAAAAATTACTTCACTTTCGAAATTCTTTGAGTAGTTCCGCCTGAGCTGAGAGGAATGCCTCGTTGACGGCTTGCCTTTTTTCAAGAAATTGAGCTAGTTCAATTTCTTCTTCAGTGTAAACAGGAAGAAGATTTTTGTTTTTCTCTTTGACAGGTTGTTTTTTAGATTGAGAATCAAGATATACCAACAAGGCAATAACGCCAGCCACAAAGCCAAGAGAAACTGCAAAAATTATGGGCAAGATAAGTTCATTCATAGGGAACCTCCTATCTTATCTGCTGAGAGGCGACCAAAGCAAAAGTCTTGATGATGAAATCTGTGCGTTCCTTGGCATGGGGAGTTTTTGCCAGAATATCTGCCTCGAGCTTCGAAAGGTCGCCTACTTTGTTGAGAATGTCTGCCGTCAGAAGCTGATTCTTTTGAAGCACCGCCATCTCCTTAGAAAGTGATTTGGCAACTTCAAGCTGAAACGGATTCGCCAGTTGAGAGATTGTATCTGTTTGATTTTGAGTATTTTGTGGAAGCATAGTTTTTCTCCTTAATAGCCCCATAGAGGCAGGTTTATATTAGTGGGGCTTACATAACCTAATATAAACCTGTAGTCAATTATTTTCTAGACCTTTTCTTTGTGAAATATATCGCAACAGCTGAGGTTAGAAGATACGGTAAAAAGATAAGTAATGTTAGCAAGAGAATTTTCCTCCTTAAAAGAGTATAATAAAAGTAAAAGGTTTATCAGAGGGGGAAGTCGACTTATTCCTTTGATGGTTTTAGTATATCGCTAAATATGTTTTGAATCTATTGCCTAAAAACAACAAAAACAACAGAATGGAGATAAAGCTATGTATCATCTATGTTTTGCAACTTTTATGGATATGCTCATGTTAAATCAAAATCATCGAAGTCATGTTGGAAGAGTAACTTTCGTGAATGAATTTCTTGCAGTTTTCGAAGTGAGTCTTCAGGGATATTCTCCGAATGTTATTGGCTACTTATTGAGTCGGAGCAGAAATCCGTCTAAAATATTAATGAAAAAATTGAAGGTGGGAAAAATGGAAGATTCTACTGATGCTTTAAATTATTTTGTTGGTAAACATCTAATTAAAGAAAGTGATGATGTCAAATCAAGCATGATTAGCTTAGTAAAAAATTCGGAAAATATTAGTTGTAAAGATAAGGATAAACTAATAGATATTATTAATAATGACATTACATATAACTTTTTAAAAGAGGTGTTCTATTTTACTATAGAAAATACTGTTAATGTTGATTTAAAAATTAAGACTCTCGAAGATTTACAAAAAGCCATTATTAACACTGATAATAACGCTAAACTTGAAAAATTATGTTTGGTAGCTTTTGATATGAAAAACGAAAGTGCTATGAACTTGTGTTTCGAAAAAATGACCAACTCTGTTCATATAAGTAGAGTGATTGAGTATGCTGTTGAAAGTGGATTCCACAATGATGAAATTATGCAAGACTTTATTGATAAAATGATTTCTAAAATAAGTAATAATGTTTATTTAGATAGAATTTTTAAAACATATTTGTCTAAAGAAGAAATATCAAATGACGATAAGATTCAATTTATCGACAGGCATATTCGTCAAATTACTAATAATAAGTATCTATTTGATATTTTGAAATTTTTATATGAGAATAATTTTAAAACACAGGCAATTAAGTATATGAGTAAATTAACTAATGATACTTATATTACTCGATTCCAAGAGTTTATAGGTTTTATTGACAAAACATAAATATTAGTGTATAATTAAGCTATAAAATTTAATATTTTCGCACTTTTCGGATTTTACTTCTGAATTGTAGCCCTTGCACTTGGTAGGAAATAAGTATACCTACCGAGCAAGCGGTGGGTAAAATTTGGAGGTAAAATATATGTTTCAAAATCGTGTTCCTGACAGAATTAAGCAAATAATCTGGAACGATACCGCTAATGACCCATATTCAAAAGAGAGTGTGGCAAGAAGATTATTAGTTTACTTTGATTACATGCCGTTTATGTCTAATGGTCGAGAAATTGTTGAAAAAATTACAGGATATACTTTAAAACAACAAGTTAAGTTATCTGAAAAGAATGAAAAAACAATCAACAATGTAATGAGGTATATATCTAAAACAGATGGTTCGTCTAAACTTTTGTATGAAAGGGGATCTGTTGAACAACAAGAACTCCAAGATACTATTGAGTATATTATGCAGGAAATTCTTGGGTTGACGAATGATCAATATTTGCTTTTAAAAGAAGGGTTGAAAGATAGTAACATTTGATTTTTTGAGACCTCTCTGAATGAGAGGTCTTTTCTCATCCCTCAATTCATAGTAAAATATCCCCCTGAATCAATATAACAGGAGGATTTTTTATGTCTCAAAATACTATTAACATTGGCTATGCTAGAGTTTCCACTCACAAGCAAGACTTAGGATTGGAGGTGCAAATTGAGGCTCTCAAACACTGTGACCAGCTCTTTATAGAAAAAGAATCAGGTTCATATGATGCTCGCCCTGAACTTGAAAAGGCTCTAAACTTAGCTAAAAGTTTTTCGAAAAATGGCAAGCAAGTTACTTTCACTATCTATAAGCTTGACAGACTTACTCGCTCTATGTTCAAGCTATTGGAGATTATCGAACAGCTTAACAAACATCATATCCAGCTCGTTAGTTTGCACGAAAAGTTGGAAACTGACTCGCTTATTGGCAGGTTGCTTTGTATGATCTTAGGTTTTGTGGCAGAGAGCGAGCTAGAAAACTTACGGTTTCGTACCCGTGAAGGGCTTCGAAAAGCCAAGGAAAGAGGCATTCGGTTGGGTGCCAAGCGGATAGAAAAAGCAAAAGAAGAGCGCATCCTTAATCTCTATCTCTACACAAATACGAGCATACGGAATATTGCAAAAGCAGAACAAATCTCCACTTCAACCGTATATAAGGTGCTGGAACGAAATAAGGTGACGAATAATCGCAAAAAAGTTTTGCAAAATACTTGCCAAAAGCAGGACGAAATGGTAGAATGAGTGCGTAAATTTGTTTCGATTAACGACCATTTGGCGAAACATTCAAAATAACAATGTGAATATTTTAGAAAATGCGAATTTAACAAGGTTTTGAGTCTGTGTTAGATTGGCATTTTTTGTTTTTTAAGTGTATCGTTTAATGGTCGTTATCCGATACACCTAAAGCCTTGTCTCGCAAGGGACTAGGAGATTTTATACAAACAAAAAGGAAAGCAAATGGAACTTAAAAAACTTACTAAGTTAGGTGTTGGTACTTTAATTTTGGCTTGCTTATGCAGCTGTTCGAATTCTACAATAGCACAGAAGAATAGTGCTAACAATCCAGTTAGTTCAGATAATCATAATCAAAGCGAAACAGTCAATCTTCGAATCAAAACGTCTGATGATTTAAAGAAAGTGTTATCTGATAAAGATTTAGGCGAAATTATGTTGCAGTATGGAGTTAGTAATGTAAAAATAGACCCTGACAATATCTGGGACTATGATAAGCTCGAGAAGAGTGTTCTTATTCAATATTTATTCTTTGATAAAGATAATAATCAGGTGGGAAGAATAAGATTAGTAGCTAATTTATATGACCATACAGGAATTGATATTCGCGGTGCATATGAACAAGGAGATTTTAAATTCCATATTCAGAATTCTGGACAGGCTCAAGAGTTATTAGAAGGTTATTTAAACTCAGATTATTACCAAAAAGCTGCTCTTCCAAATGAGAAAATAGGTCGAGCTACTAACCAGATGGAAAGTTACGTTCCTTTTGTAGACTTAAGAATAGAAAATGGAGCTTTTATTTATGACCAGTATGATACTAAGGAAAACAGTACTTTTAGCAGTAAGATTTTTCTGAATGGAAGTCAAATTTTATCTATGGATTTATTATACCAACCTAAAGGTAGTTATTCTATGGAGGAAAGAAAAGTGTCTCCTGCTATTTTAGAAGCAATATTAGCTAAAATAGCAGACAATATTCAAAAATAGGAGGATAGCGAGTGATGAAAAAATTAGGAATGGTAATTACATGTTTAGCGATGATTCTGTTACTTGTTTCTTGCGCAAATAAGAGAAAGGATTTAGTTTTATCGAATTTTCCAAGTATTCAGAATGAGCTAACCGAAAAAGACTTGATTAAGGCAGTTGGAGCACCACACGAGAAATCCTCTTCTCTTAGTGATGTTACCCAGCTATATGAAAAATTACTAAAAATGGACTTATCCAGCAGTGAATCAATCCTGTCTCAGAAATCAAATTGGACTGTGGGGGTAAATGGTATCATTACAGACTACTACGTTTACAAATTAAAAGACGGTAAGTCAGTGATTGTTTTTCTTAGTAAAGGAAAGGTCGTTGCGATAACGAGAAAAGGTATCGATTATAATTAACATAAAAGGTAAAGTAATATGAAAAATAGCATTAAAATTCGATTAGCAATTATAACAATAGCCATTATTGGGTTTCTATTTTATGGATTTAGAGATAATGGTTCGGTACTTTATTACGGGCAAAGCTATACAGCAGGTTCTGTATTTAAACCTGATTCTTATCTCTCAGCTGGGATATTTAAATCCGCAGGTAAAGAGATAAACAAACTAGTTTCGAAAAAGCGTGGAAGTAGCCTTACAGGTGTGATGGTCTCTGTTATAGTTGGTGGAATTACTTTTTTCACACTTTGGCAAGATGACGATTTTAAAGATATTTTAGTAGAAGCAAGAAAACGAGGAGAAAATAATTAAAATGGCCAATTTGGATAATTACTTGATTTTGGTTTTTATTGTAGTAACTGGAATTCTTATTGCTATTCAATTCGCAGGCGAACGTTTTGCAGATTGGCTAACAGATTTAACCGAGCAATTCTTTTCGAAAAGTCTGGATAAGCATGAAGAAAAACGTAAAAGAGAAATAAAGGAAGATAAATGAAAAAGATAATTTTTACCATATTTGGGATTTGGATTGGATTAATTCTTGTAGCCTGTAGCTCTAGGACTTCTAATACTTCAATCAATAATTCTACATCTAGTACTACTTCGCTAGCTACTAGCTCAACAGACAAGGAAGCAAAATTAAAAGGTATTGTTATGGCGGCAATACATTATGGTGCTCACACCTACAACGATATTAAAAGAGTTGACCTTTCTTTAGTATCGCCTACGGATGGCAGTATTAAACCCTATAGGTCGTTTGAGTTTCCCGAGCAAACATCTGAAGGGAAACCAATCGTTTCTCTAGAAGTAGCAAAAATAGTAATAGATTCTCGTAGCGAACCAACCGGTTTTTTTACTCGTCCATTTTATGCTAAAAAAGGGTTTGATAAAGACCTAAAAAATATAGTTGTGACTTTTAAGCTAAAAAACTCAGATTCTGAAAGGGTAGGTATTCTTAATGAAAATGGGGAATTGACGGATATTTCTGCTATTGTTGAAGGTGATGAAAACAGTTTTTCTTCGAAAAAATTTTATCATAAGCGTCCCTATATTGAAAATGATTATTTTTGCTATGTTTCAACAGATTTGACAGACTCTAATGCAAAATTCTACAGAATACCACTGAATAATCTCTCGCGAAGTGCAGTTGAAGAATTCAACCCTCGAAAAAACCGTCTTGGGGATACAAGGTATCGTAAAATTTATTTAGATGAAAATAATAAATATTTCTTTGTTACTGAAGATGATGGAAATATTGGCAATAATGGTATTCATACAAACAGATTAGACGAAACATTCACTTATCAGCATCATGAATATGATGTTACTTTATATCTTGGTGATGGAGAATATTTAGCATCAGGTTTTTCTATATGGAGTGCTTTTAAGGAGCCTGCTACAGATGATCCTAATAGCTATCGTAATGCAAATTTCGTAAAAAATCTTGTTCCGCAAAATGAAGATAGACAGAATTATAGTCCGATATTATCGCCAGATAAGGGTGAGATTTTCTTTTTATCTAAGTCAAGAGCTTCTAGCCAGGAAGAACCAACTCTATATAAAGTTTCTAGAAAAGGTGGAGAGCCCGAGGTGGTTGTTCAAAAATTCAAACCTCTACCACCTTTAAACTCTGATTTAAAATGGAGTGACTCCGTATTTCTGGATTGGATTGAATAGTTTTATATTCGCTTCGCCTTTCGGTTCGGGTTGGATAGTTTTGCGGTAATACCGCCGTTTCTGCCCAATTTTGGCACACGACTTATTGTATTTTTACACAATATTAGTCTGTGTAGAGGAGGGCGGAGGAATCTTCAAGAAAATATTCTAAGCTTTCTATTTCCTTTTTTTGCTCCTGTTGCTATGGATTACCTTTCGAAAATCTCCAGTAGTTGAGCTTTTCACAACTTCACATCCCCACAAAAACACCAGCAAAAAATCTGCTTTTCATACCTTTAAACCGATGTAAATTAAACTCAAAAATAGGCTGGACTTCATTGCTACAGAGAGTTATGATGGACATGTAAAAGAAATTTAACAGATAGGAGTGATATGTATATCGATTTAGAAACTGAAATGTATCTACAAAAATTAGAAAGCAAAATACGCCAGCAAACATATTGGGGTGTTGTGCCAGAAATGCCAATTGAATGGCAACCAGACCAATTAGGATTTTATCTTAACGACCCGATATCTTTGCCCACATTTTTAACGAAACTACGAGTGTTCGAAAAAGGTTTTGCCTTCGATTATGTTGAAACTAATGTTTTTAAACGCAAAATAACAGTTTTTGCCATTAACGAAAGCAAAGAAAAGTTTATTGCGAAAATCAAAAAGTTGCTCACTTGCCAAAGTAGAGGTGAGATGTGCGAAACCTTGCTATACATTTTGGCAACACCAGTGACCTATATCGATGAGACGGTTTGTTAGCTGAAATTTATAACAAAATTGCCCCAGTTTTGCGACTGGGGTGTTTGTTTCGAATTGAAAATATAAAGAAAATTTTTTAATACAGTGTAAAAATGTCAGAAAAATTAAAAACAGTTATAAATAATACACTGCTATTGACAAAGTGTAAGGATATCGTTATATTAGTAACACCGAAGATTTCTTGTTTTGTCTAACCAACACATTTTTAATGAAAGTGAGGATGGAACAGAAAAAAATATAAAATCAATGTTGACTGCAGCAGGTACTGGTGGTATTGGTAGCGTAGTTTCTGTTCATATATTAAAAATACCGTTCGAAAATCTTACTGTGGTAAGTGTAGCGATAGTCGTTATTTCACTAATTATTTGTTGCTTTGCATTCTTGGTTATCAATTCTAACAGAAGAACCAGAAATTCAAAAGAGCTGATGGCCACTTGGCTTAGAAAGGGTAATAACTATACTAAACCTAGGAATAAAGCTTCACCAAATAAAAGAAAAAATCACCACTAATAGTGGTGAAGCTAATGCAAATCAGTCTTATCGTTCTCTTGTTGGTTAACTATAAGGCTGATAACTAAAAATAAGAAATCTTCTCCCCAACGGTAGTACGAATATCGTTGGGATTTTCTTTATCTCAAAAGCATATATTTTATAGCTACTTGAGATAACTTAATCTATTATACAGACTTTAAGTAATTGTGTCAACAGTTTTGTTGAAAAATCGTTAAAATAACTAAAATTAAACTTAGCTGCAATTTGTAATCCTAAACGGCAAATTCGTCCAAATCTTCCATTCTGCAACAAGCAGTATAATATTTTTCGACACACTCAGGATTAAGAAAACGGCAAGTATAAAACCAAGAATATTCGTCCGTGATGGGGGGTTGCACTTTGAAAACGAGGCTTAAAAACACATCACCCACCATATAATCGTGCAATTCTTAAAAAGTGTAAGGTGAACTGTTTTAATTTAGGGGAGTTCAGGCGATAGAAAACTTCAAAATTTGGTTGAATCATACCACTCCAGTAGTAGTCAAAATTTTCGAAGGCTTTTAGTTTTGCTTTGTTGCCAATTTAAAGCTCGGTGGGTACTGGAGCTTCTTGCGACAGTTTGCCCAATTCGTAACTCACCCGAAGCATTTCTTGAAGCGTCCAGACCGAAATATCGTGAAAATCTTGGCTATCTAAGTTTTGGCGCTCCAGCGTAGGGATTCTGCCAATCATGCTGGCTACTATAGTAATTTCTTGGTCTCGGGTGGTGTCTTCGTTTTCAAAATTGTGGATATTTTGAATGCGGTCTTGAAGCGAGAATTGCTCTTGTTCAAGTTCATTATTTTGAATACTTCTGTTAGTGAATTTTTCCATAGAAATCTCCTTTGCTTTGTTGGTGTGTCCATCATAACTCTCCGTAAGTAAAGAGTCAAGCACTTTTTCACGAAAACCCCAACGACTTGAAATCGCTGGGGTTAAGGGGCTAGTGTCGGTTAGTTGTTGGACTGCTGGGTGAGGTGTGGACATTATAACACAAAACCCCGTCTTGCAACGGGATTTTCTTTATTCTAGAATCAGTAAACCATCTTTAACTGCAAATGGGTCTTTTTCATTGATACGGTCGTAAAACATGATACCGTTGATGTGGTCAATTTCATGCTGAACAACGATGGAGTTGTAGCCTTTGAGTTTGATACGGTGTTTTTCTCCATCTTTATCAAAGTAGTCAACAGTGACGCGAGCATGGCGGACTACATAGCCAGGCACGTTGCGGTCAACAGACAGGCAACCTTCTCCTTCGCCAAGAGCAGCATCTTGAACAGAGTGAGAGACGATTTTTGGATTGTACATAATAGCTTGTAAGTCGTAGGCTTCCTCTGGAGTTTCGCCTTCTTCAACAATATTTGGTACTAAAACAGCGATAACGCGTTTTGAGATATCCAATTGAGGAGCAGCAAGTCCAACCCCACCACGGAGTCCCATCTTTTCAGCCATGACCGGATCTTGGGAATGTTTGAGGAATTGCATCATCTTTTCGCCAAGGATGATTTCCTGGTCAGACAAGGGGAAAGTAACTTCCTCAGCAACTGCGCGAAGAGTCGGATTCCCCTCGCGGATAATATCGTTCATATCAATTAAGTGAGCAGCTTTTGTAATACGTTCTATAGCAGACATTTTCTCTCCTTTCATTACCTCTACATGATATCACAAAATGACAAGGATTGAAAGTATTACAGTCTTTAGGATTTATAGAAAATAGATAGGAAGTTCAATTCAATTGTGAAAGAAATACTTATCTGTGTTATAATAAAAAGAAAAGGCTTGCATAAGAAAGTAGGGAGAATGAAGATGCAAAGAAGACAAGATAGACATAAACGTGGACCAGTTTTTCGCTTTGTGAAAGGTTTGGTCAACTTTTTTAGACGTTATCGTAAGTGGAGTAACAAGGGATTTGTGGCGGTACTCTTGCTAGCAGTTGCTTTATCAATGGGCTTGGTTTTGTTGTTTGAAAGCTTCCAAGGCATGCCTATGACCAGTCAAAAACGAGATACTATTTCTCAAGAAGGAACTAAGAAAAAGTCTCAGGAGCAGGAAGAGGAAAAAACTGCTAGAATTATGGCTCATGGTGATTTGCTTTATCATGATATTCTTTACTTTTCAGCAAAAAAGGATGATGGAACGTATGATTTTCATGAGAATTTTGAGTATGTTACTCCTTGGCTTAAGCAAGCAGACTTAGCTATTGGTGACTTTGAAGGAACCATTAATAAGGATCATTATTTAGCGGGTTATCCTCTCTTTAATGCTCCTGCTGAAGTTATGGATGCCATTAAGGATGCAGGTTATCATGTTCTAGATTTGGCTCATAATCACATTTTGGATTCGCAAATTGAGGGAGTTATTTCAACGGCCGATATTATTGAGAAAGCTGGAATCACTCCAATCGGAGTTTATACGCACGAGCCACGTGATCAGGCTCCGCTTGTCATTAAGGAAGTGAATGGTATCAAGGTTGCACTTTTGGCTTATTCTTATGGATTTAATGGAATTGAGCAAAATATTTCTCAAGAGGATTATAATCACTATCTTTCGGATTTAGATGAGAATAAAATGAAGTCTGAAATTGAACGGGCGGAAAAGGAAGCAGATATCACCATTATCATGCCACAAATGGGTGTTGAGTATCGCATAGAACCGACTGAAGAGCAAAAGGCTCTTTATCACAAGATGATTGATTGGGGAGCAGATATTATCTTTGGAGGGCATCCTCATGTTGTTGAACCATCTGAAACGGTTGAAAAAGATGGAGAAAAGAAACTCATTATCTATTCAATGGGGAACTTCATTTCCAATCAACGAATTGAGACCATGCAAGGGGTAGAAAATGCTAAGTGGACTGAACGTGGCGTTCTCATGGACGTGACCATTAAGAAGAAGGATGGAAAAACAACTATCGGAACAGCTAAAGCTCATCCTACTTGGGTCAATCGAACACCAAAGGGAACCTTTTCACCAGAAGGCTATCCTTTATATCATTATCAAACCTATATCTTGGAAGATTTCATAGAGGGTGGCAGTCATCGTGATCAATTAGATGAAGCGACTAAGGAACGAATTGATACAGCCTATAAAGAAATGAACGAACATGTGGGTTTGAAGTGGGATTAGTTTGAATCCAGAGGAAATGAAATGACTATTAAGGTAATTGCGACAGATATGGATGGAACCTTGCTGGATGCTAGAGGCCGGCTTGATCTCCCACGATTGGAAAAGATTTTAGATCAGTTGGATCAAAGGGGGCTTCGTTTTGTCATCGCGACGGGCAATGAAATTCACCGCATGAGGCAACTGCTGGGGCACTTGGTGGATCGAGTGGTTCTGGTGGTTGCTAACGGTGCTCGTATTTTTGAAAACAATGAACTGATTCAGGCTCAGACTTGGGATGATGCTATTGTTGATAAGGCTTTGGTTCATTTCAAGGGTCGAGAGTGTCAGGACCAGTTTGTTGTAACGGCTATGAAGGGTGGTTTCGTTAAGGAAGGTACGATTTTTACAGACCTTGAAAGTTTTATGACTCCAGAAATGATTGAAAAATTCTACCAACGGATGCAATTTGTGGACGAATTAACATCTGACCTCTTTGGTGGTGTGCTCAAGATGAGTATGGTTGTTGGTGAGGAACGTTTGAGTTCGGTCTTGGAAGAAATCAATGACCTCTTTGATGGCCGTGTTCGAGCTGTATCAAGTGGCTATGGTTGCATTGATATCCTTCAAGCTGGGATTCATAAAGCATGGGGCTTGGAAGAATTACTCAAGCGCTGGGACTTGAACCCCCAACAAATCATGGCTTTTGGCGATAGTGAAAATGATGTTGAAATGCTTGAAATGGCTGGGATTGCCTATGCGATGGAAAATGCTGATGAGAAAGCCAAAGCTGTGGCGACTGCTCTTGCGCCAGCCAATAGCCAAGGAGGAGTTTATCAAGTATTGGAAAACTGGTTAGAAAAAGGAGAATGAAGTGGCAGTACAGTTATTAGAAAATTGGTTACTAAAGGAACAAGGCAAAATCCAAACCAAGTATCGTCACTTAAATAACGTTTCTGTTGTAGAACCAGACATTCTTTTTATTGGGGATTCCATTGTCGAATATTTTCCTCTGCAGGAACTATTTGGGACTTCGAAGACGATTGTCAATCGAGGCATTCGAGGTTATCAGACAGGGTTGTTACTAGAGAATCTAGATGCGCATCTTTACGGTGGAGCAGTAGATAAAATTGTCCTTTTAATTGGGACAAATGATATCGGAAAAGATGTGCCTGTGAATGAGACTCTCAATAATCTCGAAGCTATCATACAATCCATTACTCGCGATTATCCATTGACTGAGATTAAATTGCTTTCTATTTTGCCAGTCAATGAGGGAGAGGAGTACAAGCAGACAGTCTATATCCGCACAAATGAAAAAATTCAGAA
Organism: Streptococcus mitis; assembly: GCF_047464945.1. GTDB lineage: Bacteria > Bacillota > Bacilli > Lactobacillales > Streptococcaceae > Streptococcus > Streptococcus mitis_EA. Next base: position 222,986 of record NZ_JASHAX010000001.1, read on the forward strand.
ATGGAATCAAGCCTATCAAGAGCTTGCTTCTGCCTATATGCAGGTGGAATTTGTGCCAGTTTTTGATAGTTTGACAGACCGGGCAGGCCAACTCAAAAAAGATTATACAACTGATGGGTTGCACCTTAGTGTTACTGGTTATCAGGTTTTGACCAAAGCTTTGAAAGACTATCTTTTGTAGTTAGTTGATTTCCCTTTTGCATTTTCGTGTTAGATAAGGTATAATGGTTTTACTGTCTTTTGGGGTCGTTACGGATTCGACAGGCATTATGAGGCATATTTTGCGACTCGTGTGGCGACGTAAACGCTCAGTTAAATATAACTGCAAAAAATAACACTTCTTACGCTCTAGCTGCCTAAAAACCAGCAGGCGTGACCCGATTTGGATTGCTCGTGTTCAATGACAGGTCTTATTATTAGCGAGATACGATCAAGTCTTGTCTAGTGGCTTGATAAGAGATTGATAGACTCGCAGTTTCTAGGCTTGAGTTATGTGTCGAGGGACTGTTAAACTAATACATAACCTATGGTTGTAGACAAATATGTTGGCAGGTGTTTGGACGTGGGTTCGACTCCCACCGGCTCCATTATTCCTTTGCATTCTTTTGCATTCCTTGGTAAAACGTTGTTAAATCAACGTTTTTTATTTTTATCTTTAGTATTCCTTGGTATTCTTTTGTAAAAAAGGGAGTCACAAACAGACCCTAAAGCAGACCCTGTTTTTAAAAAAGGGATACACAAAAGGATACAACATTTTTGTCGTATCCTAAAAATCTATGTACTTCACAAAGCGTTCTTTGACTCCATTATGCGTTTTTGTGATTTTAAAACTTGTTAGCTGATTTTTTACAATCCAGCGAAATCTTTGATTTCTTGTGCTGACATTGAAGAGTCGCAACGGACATTGATTTGTCCATCTACAATGTGAACGAAGCCTGGTACAGTTGGAATTCCATAGCGTGAGCGGAATTCTTGCAACTCATTGAGTTGGCTTGCTTCTTCACTATTGATGAAGTAGATGTGAGCTTTGGTTTCAGCTACGACACCTGCCAAGGTACCAGCAAATTTACGGCAGTAAGGGCAAGTTTTGCGACCAATAAAGAAGGTTGCAGTTTCTTTTTTATCAAGAGCTTCTTGCGCACGCGCAACTGTAGTGACTTCAAGGTCTTTGATATTATCTAAAAATTGTTCCATGAGATTACCTCGCTTTCATTGATAAGTCTAGTATGCCATAAAGTTTCTAAAATTGCTTAGATTTGATACGAAAAAAAGATGAGATTGGTTTGTCTCATCTTTTATAGGATTTTATTTTACAAAAGCATTGATTTCTGCTTCGATGTTCGCAATTTTAGCTTGTGATTCTTCGTTTGTTTCCCCTACAACTGCAATGTAGAACTTGATTTTTGGTTCTGTCCCTGAAGGGCGAACGGCAATCCATGAACCGTCAGCAAGTGTGTATTTCAACACATCACTTGGAGGTGTTGTCAAGTTTGTAACAGTTCCGTCAGCAGCAGTAGCAGTTTGAGCCTTGAAGTCTTCTACGACAGTGATAGCTGTTGTGTTCCATTCTTTTGGAGCATTGTTACGGAATTTAGCCATAATCGCTTTGATTTGTTCAGCACCATCGACACCTGAAAGGGTAACAGAGATAGTTTTTTCTGCGTAGTAACCGTACTCTTTGTAGATTTCTTCGATACCGTCAGCAAGGGTCAAACCACGTGAACGGTAGTAGGCAGCAAGTTCAGCAACGACTAGAACAGCTTGTATAGCGTCTTTATCACGTACGAATGGTTTAATCAAGTAACCGAAGCTTTCTTCAAATCCCATCATATAAGTGTGATTGTGTTTTTCTTCGAATTCTTGGATTTTTTCAGCGATGAATTTGAAACCAGTCAAGACGTTGAACATAGTTGCGCCGTAGCTTTCAGCAATCTTCGTTACCAAGTCAGTTGATACGATAGATTTACATAGGGCTGCATTTTCAGGAAGAGTTCCAGCATTTTTGTGGGCTTCCAAGATGTATTTAGCCATGATGGCACCGATTTGGTTACCTGAAAGGTTGAGGTAGCTACCATCTTTTTGAAGTACTTCAACACCGACACGGTCCGCATCTGGGTCAGTTGCAACAAGAACATCAGCACCTACTTGTCGACCAAGTTCTTCAGCAAGGGCAAAGGCTGCTTGGTTTTCTGGGTTTGGAGATTTTACAGTTGAGAAGTCTGGGTCAGCAGTTGCTTGCGCTTCAACGACTTGAACTGAGTCAAATCCTGCTTGGGCAAGAGCACGACGAGCCAACATTTCACCAGTACCATGAAGTGGTGTGTAGACAATCTTCATGTCTTTACCGAATTCTTCAATCAAAGCTGGGTTGATGTTGACATCTTTAACTTCTTTGAGGTATTCTACATCGACAGCTTCGCCGATAACTTCAATCAAGCCAGAAGCTTTTTCAACTTCCACATCAGCAACTTCAACTGCAAATGGATTTTCGATTGCACGGATATATGTAGTCAAAGCGTCTGCGTCGTGTGGAGGCATTTGTCCACCGTCTTCGCCGTAAACCTTGTATCCGTTAAATGGTGCAGGGTTGTGGCTGGCTGTGACCATGATACCTGCGAAACAGTTGAGGTGACGAACTGCAAATGATAGTTCTGGAGTTGGACGAAGGCTTTCAAATACATAAGATTTGATACCATGTTTAGCAAGAACTGCCGCAGATTCAAAGGCAAACTCAGGTGAGAAGTGACGGCTATCGTAGGCGATTGCGACACCACGTTCTTTTTCATTTCCACCTTTTGACTCAATCAAACGAGCCAAGCCTTCAGTAGCTTGGCGAACAACGTAGATGTTGATGCGGTTTGTACCAGCACCAATCAAGCCACGCATACCTGCAGTACCAAATTCAAGATTTGTATAGAAGGCATCTTCCTTCGTTTTTTCATCCATATTTTCCAAATCTTGACGAAGGTAGTCAGGAAGCTCCGCAAAATCAACCCATTTCTGGTAATTTTCTTGGTAAGACATTAAAATTCTCCTTTTTGTAAATTGTTTTAACCGTTCACATTATAGCACTTTTTAGCATTTTAGTAAAACGGTAGCATAATTTTCAGAAAAGTAGTGACATATGCCTGTTTATCAAGTCTTGAATGCCTTAGGGAAACATGCTATACTACTTGTATGATTATTTTACAAGCTAATAAAATTGAACGTTCTTTTGCAGGAGAAGTTCTTTTTGATAATATCAACCTGCAGGTTGATGAACGAGATCGGATTGCCCTTGTTGGGAAAAATGGTGCAGGTAAGTCTACTCTTTTGAAGATTTTGGTTGGAGAAGAGGAACCAACTAGTGGAGAAATCAATAAGAAAAAAGATATTTCTCTATCTTACCTAGCCCAAGATAGCCGTTTTGAATCTGAAAACACTATCTACGATGAAATGCTTCATGTCTTTGATGATTTGCGTCGGACTGAGAAACAACTGCGTCAGATGGAGTTGGAGATGGGTGAAAAGTCTGGTGAGGATTTGGATAAACTGATGTCAGATTACGACCGCTTATCTGAGAATTTTCGCCAAGCAGGTGGCTTTACCTATGAAACTGATATCCGTGCTATCTTGAATGGTTTCAAGTTTGACGAATCTATGTGGCAGATGAAAATTGCCGAGCTTTCAGGTGGTCAAAATACTCGCTTGGCTCTAGCCAAAATGCTACTTGAAAAGCCCAATCTCTTGGTCTTGGACGAGCCAACCAACCACTTGGATATTGAAACCATTGCCTGGCTAGAGAATTACTTGGTAAACTATAGCGGTGCCCTCATTATTGTTAGCCATGACCGTTATTTCTTGGACAAGGTTGCAACGATTACGCTGGATTTGACCAAGCATTCCTTGGACCGCTATGTGGGCAATTATTCTCGCTTTGTCGAGTTGAAGGAGCAAAAACTAGCTACTGAGGCAAAAAACTATGAAAAGCAACAGAAGGAAATTGCAGCTCTGGAAGACTTTGTCAATCGCAATCTAGTCCGAGCTTCAACGACCAAACGTGCCCAATCTCGTCGTAAACAACTGGAAAAAATGGAACGTTTGGACAAGCCTGAAGCTGGTAAGAAAACAGCCAACATGACCTTCCAGTCTGAGAAAATGTCGGGCAATGTTGTTTTGACTGTTGAAAATGCGGCTGTTGGCTATGATGGGGAAGTCTTGTCACAACCGATTAACCTAGACCTTCGTAAGATGAATGCTGTTGCCATCGTTGGACCAAACGGCATTGGAAAGTCAACCTTTATCAAGTCTATTGTGGACCAGATTCCTTTTATCAAGGGTGAAAAGCGCTTTGGTGCCAATGTTGAGGTTGGTTACTATGACCAAACCCAAAGCAAGCTGACACCAAGCAATACTGTACTGGATGAACTCTGGAATGATTTTAAACTGACACCAGAAGTTGAAATCCGTAACCGCCTAGGTGCTTTCCTTTTCTCAGGAGATGATGTTAAAAAATCAGTCGGCATGCTGTCAGGTGGTGAGAAAGCGCGTTTACTTCTTGCTAAATTGTCTATGGAAAACAACAACTTCCTGATCCTTGATGAGCCAACCAACCACTTGGATATTGATAGCAAGGAAGTGCTAGAAAATGCCTTGATTGACTTTGATGGAACTCTGCTATTCGTCAGCCACGACCGTTACTTTATCAATCGTGTGGCAACTCATGTACTGGAATTGTCTGAGAAGGGCTCAACTCTCTATCTTGGAGATTACGACTATTACGTTGAGAAGAAAGCAGCAGTAGAAATGAGCCAGACTCAGGAAGTTTCAACTAGCAATCAAGCAAAAGAACCGAGCCCAGTCAATGACTATCAGGCCCAGAAAGAAAGTCAAAAAGAGGTTCGCAAACTCATGCGACAAATTGAAAATCTAGAAGCTGAAATAGAAGAATTAGAAAGTCAAAGTCAAGCGATTTCTGAACAAATGTTGGAAACAAACGATGCCGTCGAACTGATGGAATTACAGGCTGAGCTGGACAAAATCAGCCATCGTCAGGAAGAAGCTATGCTTGAGTGGGAAGAATTATCAGAGCAGGTGTAAAGATGGAACATCTTGGAAAAGTATTTCGTGAATTTCGAACAAGTGGAAATTATTCTTTAAAGGAAGCAGCAGGCGAGTCCTGCTCTACCTCTCAGTTATCTCGCTTTGAGCTTGGGGAATCTGATCTAGCAATCTCGCGTTTCTTTGAGATTTTGGATAACATTCATGTAACAATCGAAAATTTCATGGATAAGGCTAGGAATTTTCACAATCATGAACATGTGTCTATGATGGCGCAGATTATCCCGCTTTACTACTCAAATGATATTGCAGGTTTTAAAAAGCTTCAAAGAGAACAACTTGAAAAGGCTAAGAGTTCGACGACTCCCCTCTATTTTGAGCTGAACTGGATTTTGCTACAAGGTCTAATTTGTCAAAGAGATTCGAGTTATCATATGAAGCAGGATGATTTGGATAAGGTAGCAGATTATCTTTTCAAAACAGAAGAATGGACCATGTATGAATTGATTCTTTTCGGGAACCTCTATAGTTTCTACGATGTGGACTATGTCACTCGGATTGGTAGAGAAGTTATGGAGAGGGAGGAGTTTTACCTAGAGATTGGTCGCCATAAGAGATTAGTGTTGATTTTAGCCCTCAATTGTTACCAGCATTGTTTAGAGCATGCTTCTTTTGATAATGCTAGCTATTTTGAGGCTTATACAGAGAAGATTATTGGTAAAAACATTAGTCTGTATGAACGAAATATTTTACATTACTTAAAAGGTTTTGCCTTGTACCAAAAAGGAAAGTGTAAAGAAGGTTGTAGCCAAATGCAAGAAGCCATGCATATTTTTGACGTGCTAGGTCTTCCAGAGCAAGTAGCCTACTATCAGGAACACTACGAAAAATTTGTCAAAGATTAATTTTCCCAAATAAGGGAAAAAATAAAAAGCTCCTTTCGGTTTTGATACAATAGTTTCAAAATTTGAGAGGAGTTTTTATATGAATCGCTATGCAGTACAGTTGATTAGCCGTGGAGCTGTTAACAAGATAGGGAATATGCTCTATGATTATGGAAATAGTGTCTGGTTAGCGTCCATGGGAACTATCGGACAGACAGTTTTAGGAATGTATCAGATTTCTGAGCTCGTCACATCCATTCTCGTAAATCCTTTTGGCGGAGTCGTTTCAGACCGTTTTTCTCGTCGTCGGATTTTAATGGCGACAGACCTTGTTTGTGGGATTCTTTGTTTGGCTATTTCTTTCATAAGGAATGACAGCTGGATGATTGGAGCTTTGATTTTTGCCAATATTGTGCAGGCGATTGCCTTTGCCTTTTCTAGACCAGCAAATAAGGCCATTATCACAGAATTGGTAGAGAAGGATGAACTGGTCCTCTACAATTCTCGTTTGGAGTTGGTCTTGCAGGTTGTCAGTGTGAGTTCCCCTGTACTTTCTTTTCTGGTTTTACAATTTGCAAGTCTTCGCATTACCTTGGTATTAGATGCCCTTAGTTTTTTTCTCGCTTTTGGCTTGGTAGCCCTGCTTCCCAAAAAAGAAGAGAAGACTTTGGGGGAGAAGAAACTTACATTCAAAGTTATTTGTGCTGATATCAAGGAGGGAGTTCACTATATTGTGAAGCAAAGGGAAATCTTCTTTTTACTAGTCATGGCTTCAAGTGTCAATTTTTTCTTTGCAGCTTTTAATTACCTCCTTCCCTTTTCAAATCAGCTCTATGGAGCACAAGGTGCCTATGCTACTATTTTAACAATGGGTGCTATTGGATCTATTGTTGGGGCGCTGCTAGCTAGTAAGATTAAAGCCAGTATGGAAATGCTTTTATTTTTATTGGCACTGACTGGACTTGGAGTGATGATAATGGGATTTACCCTCCCCTCCTATCTTGCTTTTTCAGGAAATTTCATTTGTGAATTATTTATGACGATTTTTAATATTCACTTTTTTACTCAGGTACAAACCAAGGTTGAAGGTGAATATCTGGGAAGAGTTCTTAGTTCGATTTATACCTTAGCTATACTATTTATGCCTATTGCAACAGGTTTAATGACCTGGCTTCCAAGTGTTCATCTTTATTCTTTCTTGATTATTGGACTTGGAGTTGTCGCCTTATCCTTCTTAGCTCTAGGCTATGTTCGAACTCATTTTGAAAAAGAGACATAAGTTTGCTTGGACTTCAAAAATAATTCCAATCTAAGTGTTTTTTCCGCCCTTCTCGTTTGTGAGGAGGGCTTAGTTTATGGTAAAATGGTCTTATGAATAAAAGAATGAATGAGTTAGTCGCCTTGCTCAATCGCTATGCGACTGAGTACTATACCAGCGACAATCCCTCGGTTTCAGACAGTGAGTATGACCGCCTTTACTGTGAGTTGGTCGAGTTGGAGTCTGCCTATCCAGATCAAGTGTTAGCAGACAGTCCGACCCATCGTGTTGGTGGCAAAGTCTTAGATGGTTTTGAAAAATACAGTCATCAGTATCCTCTTTATAGTTTGCAGGATGCTTTTTCACGTGAGGAGCTTGAAGCTTTTGATGCGCGTGTTCGTAAGGAAGTGGCTCATCCAACCTATATTTGTGAGCTGAAAATCGATGGTTTGTCAATCTCACTGACTTATGAAAAGGGGATTTTGTTTGCTGGGGCAACACGTGGAGACGGTTCTGTTGGAGAGAATATCACGGAAAACCTCAAGCGTGTTAAGGATATTCCTTTGACTTTGCCAGAAGAATTAGATATCACAGTTCGTGGGGAATGTTATATGCCACGCGCTTCTTTTGACCAGGTTAACCAAGCTCGACAAGAAAATGGAGAGTCTGAATTTGCCAATCCTCGTAATGCGGCGGCAGGAACCTTGCGTCAGTTGGATACAGCAGTAGTTGCCAAGCGTAATCTTGCAACGTTCCTCTATCAAGAAGCCAGCCCGTCAACTCGTGATAGTCAAGAAAAGGTTTTGAAGCACCTAGAACAACTAGGTTTTGTGGTCAATCCTAAGCGAATCTTGGCTGAAAGCATGGATGAAATCTGGAATTTTATCCAAGAAGTAGGAGAGGAACGGGAGAATCTGCCTTATGATATTGATGGGGTGGTGATCAAGGTCAATGACTTAGCAAGCCAAGAAGCACTCGGCTTTACTGTTAAGGCTCCAAAGTGGGCAGTTGCCTACAAGTTCCCAGCTGAAGAAAAAGAAGCTCAACTCTTATCAGTTGATTGGACAGTTGGCCGTACGGGTGTTGTAACCCCAACTGCAAATCTAACACCAGTACAACTAGCTGGTACAACTGTTAGCCGTGCAACTCTGCACAATGTGGATTATATTGCTGAAAAAGATATCCGTAAAAACGACACAGTTATCGTTTATAAGGCTGGAGATATTATCCCTGCTGTTTTACGAGTGGTAGAGTCCAAACGGGTTTCTGAAGAACAACTAGATATCCCTACAAACTGCCCAAGTTGTAACTCTGACTTGCTGCACTTTGAAGATGAAGTGGCCCTGCGTTGTATCAATCCGCGTTGCCCTGCTCAAATCATGGAAGGCTTGATTCACTTCACTTCTCGTGATGCTATGAATATTACAGGCCTTGGTCCATCTATTGTTGAGAAACTCTTTGCTGCTAATCTGGTTAAGGACGTGGCAGATATTTATCGTTTGAAAGAGGAAGATTTTCTTCTTTTAGAGGGGGTTAAGGAAAAGTCTGCTTCTAAACTGTATCAGGCCATCCAAGCATCTAAGGAAAACTCTGCTGAAAAACTCTTGTTTGGACTAGGTATTCGCCATGTCGGAAGCAAGGCCAGTCAGTTGTTACTTCAACATTTTCATTCAATCGAAAATCTGGCTCAGGCAGATCCAGAGGAAGTGGCGAGTATTGAAAGTCTGGGTGGTGTGATTGCCAAGAGTCTTCAGACATATTTTGCGACAGAAGGCTCTGAAATTCTCCTCAGAGAATTGAAAGAAACTGGGGTCAATCTGGACTATAAAGGACAGACGGTAGTAGCAGATGCAGCCTTGTCAGGTTTGACCGTGGTATTGACAGGAAAATTGGAACGGCTCAAGCGCTCAGAAGCTAAAAGTAAACTCGAAAGTCTAGGTGCTAAGGTAACAGGCAGTGTTTCTAAAAAGACAGACCTTGTTGTTGCAGGAGCAGATGCTGGAAGTAAACTTCAAAAAGCACAAGAACTTGGTATTGAGGTTCGAGATGAAGCTTGGCTAGAAAGTTTGTAATGATCTTTTAAAAACAGAGTTTAGATCATTTGACTATGTCTGTTAATTGAGACGAGATTGGTCAAGAATTTATTAGTGAAACAGAAATAAAATAAAAAGGAAAAATAAAAATGTATACCTACCCTATGCGCATTCATTATCATCGCAAGAATGGTGAATATGACACTTGCTCTTTTGTAAAGAGTAAGGATCAACGAATTGATTTACTAACTTACCAAGAAGATTATTTTGGAGCCTTATTTAGCTTTGAACACCCAAGTGTTCATCCCTTAGAAAGCTTGAATTTTGTGGTTCATACAGGCCAAACTAGTAAAGAATATGCTATCCGTTTTAATCACTATCCCCTCTTAACAGAGGTCTGGATTTTGGAAGGCGATGATAGAATTTATTATTCTGAAAATCCTGCTATTGCCAGTCCTTTCTATAAAAATCAAAATCCTTTTGCCTTTGACAAGGCTATCAATAGTGCTAGTTTCGACCACCACTGGGGCTACCAAGGGAAATTGGGTTGCCGTGTAGAGGACAATCAGGCTCGTTTTGCTCTCTGGGCTCCAACAGCGACAGAAGTGCAGGTTGTCGTTTATGAATCAGCTGCTAATGATGCTCCTGTTTGGAAGACCTTTGAGATGGAGAGAGGCAATAGCTACTCCTATAATCACAAGGACAATACAATCGGTGTCTGGAGTTTGGATGTTGAGGAAGATTTGACTGGTAAGGCTTATCAGTATCAAGTCCAATTCCCTCACCACCAAACAGTGACACGCGATCCCTATACCATCGCGACCAGTCCTGATGGCAAACGTTCAGCTATCCTGAGCCATGAAGAAAAGCAAGTTGCAAACTTCGAGGTCAAGCACGGTGCTGAGGCTACTTGGCGCTTGGCAAATCCATGTAAGGCAGTTATTTGTGAAATGCACATTCGTGATTTGACCAAATCACCGACCTCAGGTGTGGGTGAACATCTTCGAGGAACTTTCTTAGGTGCTGCACAAACTGGAACAGTTAACCAGTACGGTCAGTCAACTGCTTTTGATCACATCAAGAAGTTGGGCTACAATTATGTTCAGTTGCAACCAATTGCAGACCGTCATAAAGAATATGATGAAGATGGGAATGTAACCTACAACTGGGGTTATGACCCACAAAACTATAACGCACCAGAAACGAGCCTTTCAACTAATCCAGATGATCCAGCTCAGGTTATTCGTGATTTGAAGACCATGGTTCAAGCTTATCACGATGCAGGTATTGGTGTTATTATGGATGTGGTCTATAACCATACCTTCTCAGTTGTTGATGCACCTTTCCAAACAACTGTCCCTGATTACTATTATCGTATGAATCCAGACGGTACCTTCCAGAATGGAACGGGTGTTGGAAATGAAACAGCCAGTGAACACGAAATGTTCCGCAAGTATATGATTGATTCTCTTCTATACTGGGTGCAGGAATACAACATTGACGGTTTCCGTTTTGACTTGATGGGGATTCATGATGTCAAGACCATGCAGATGATTCGTCAGAGTTTGGATGAAATTGACCCTAACATTATCCTTTATGGAGAAGGTTGGGACATGGGAACAGGTCTTGCCCCTTATGATAAGGCTAAGAAAGACAACGCCTACGAAATGCCAAATATTGGTTTCTTTAATGACAATCAGCGTGATGCTGTCAAAGGTGGAGAAGTTTATGGTGCTATCAAGTCAGGTTTTGTCAGCGGTGCTGCGACAGAGCCAATTCTTGCCAAAGCAATCCTAGGCAGTCGTGAATTAGGAACCTATACACATCCAAATCAAGTACTTAACTATGTGGAAGCCCATGACAATTACAATCTCCACGATTTATTGGCAACTCTTCATCCAGACCAAAGTTCAGAACAAATCATGCGCAAGGTTGAGACAGCCACAGCTATGAACCTACTCATGCAAGGGATGTCCTTTATGGAAATCGGTCAAGAATTTGGTCGTACCAAACTGGTTGCGACAGGTGAGAATGGTGAGTTGACTCATGATGATAGAGAGCGTGCTATGAATAGCTATAATGCTCCAGACAGTGTGAACCAAGTGAACTGGAACTTGATTAATGAGCGTCAAGATAGTATTGAGTTTATCCGTCAGATGATTCGATTGAAGACAGGAACCGGTGCCTTTTCTTACCCTACTTATGATGAAATTTACCATCATGTTTTTATTCATTCAGCAAATGAACATAGTGGTTTGATTGTCTATGAGATTCAAGGGGAAGAACATTTACTGGTTGTATTTAATGCTAAAGGGCAAGACTTCCAGTTTGAAAATGCTGGAAATCTAGAACTATTAGTGACCAATAGCCATTTAAGTGATAAAGACATGGTTGGTGGCGTTAGCGCCAGCGTCTTTAAAGTCTTGTAGAAAAAATCAAAAGTTTTCAATTGTGTCGTATAATTTCTAGGATATCTTCTTGCTAAAAATTATAAAACTCAATGAAGAATAACATAGCATGAAAAAGGTTTAGTTCATCTAAGCCTTTTTTTCTTGTACTGACTGCTTAACAAAAGAGTTCAAATAGTTTGAAAAGTCAAGCTTGTGAAAATAATCTCAAAAATATTGTAAAAAGGGTTGTAATTTTCTGAAAATTTGGTAAAATATATCTAATCATTTTCAGGAGGACGAGAATTTGACAAGATATAAGAATTTAGTAAATGGAGAATGGAAATCATCTGAAAAAGAAATTACGATTTATTCACCAATCAATCAAGAAGAATTAGGGACAGTACCAGCTATGAGCCAAGCGGAAGTAGACGAGGCTATGCAAGCTGCGCGTGCAGCTCTCCCTGCATGGCGGGCTTTAGCTCCAGTTGAGCGTGCAGCCTATTTGCATAAGACAGCAGCTATTTTGGAACGTGATAAAGAAAAAATTGGTACAATTCTTGCCAAAGAGGTTGCTAAAGGAATTAAAGCAGCAATTGGAGAAGTAGTGCGTACCGCAGACTTGATCCGCTATGCTGCTGAGGAAGGTCTCCGTATCACTGGACAAGCAATGGAAGGTGGCGGTTTTGAGGCAGCAAGTAAAAACAAACTGGCTGTTGTCCGTCGTGAGCCGGTTGGAGTCGTGCTAGCTATTGCTCCCTTTAACTATCCAGTCAACCTTTCTGGATCTAAGATTGCTCCGGCTTTGATTGCAGGGAATGTGGTTATGTTTAAGCCACCAACACAAGGTTCTATTTCTGGTCTCTTGTTGGCTAAAGCCTTTGAAGAAGCAGGGATTCCAGCAGGTGTTTTCAATACCATTACGGGGCGTGGTTCAGAAATTGGGGATTATATCATTGAGCACAAAGAAGTCAACTTCATCAACTTTACAGGATCAACCCCTATCGGAGAACGTATTGGTCGTTTAGCTGGTATGCGTCCTATCATGCTGGAGCTTGGTGGGAAAGATGCAGCTCTTGTACTAGAAGATGCAGATTTGGAACATGCTGCCAAGCAAATTGTTGCAGGTGCCTTTAGCTACTCAGGGCAACGTTGCACGGCCATTAAACGTGTTATTGTTCTCGAAAGTGTTGCAGATACATTAGTTACTTTGCTTCAAGCAGAGATTGCTAAATTAACAGTTGGTGACCCATTTGACAATGCTGATATTACACCTGTTATTGACAATGCTTCAGCCGACTTTATTTGGGGCTTGATTGAGGATGCACAAGAAAAAGGGGCTCAGGCTCTTACACCAATCAAACGTGAGGGCAATCTTCTCTGGCCAGTGCTTTTTGACCAAGTTACAAAAGATATGAAAGTAGCATGGGAAGAGCCATTTGGCCCTGTTTTACCAATTATTCGTGTGGCTAATGTAGAAGAAGCAATTGCCTTTGCCAACGAATCTGAATTCGGTCTTCAATCCTCAGTCTTTACAAATGATTTCAAAAAGGCCTTTGAAATTGCTGAAAAACTTGAAGTGGGTACAGTTCATATTAATAATAAAACCCAACGTGGTCCAGATAATTTCCCATTCCTTGGTGTCAAAGGTTCTGGAGCTGGAGTGCAAGGAATTAAATATAGCATTGAAGCGATGACAAATGTCAAATCCATTGTTTTTGATGTGAAATAAAATGTAAAATCAGGAAATTGTTTTCCTGGTTTTGTTTTTTACATAAAAACAATGCTATATTTGAATAAAATACGAACTTTGTGATATGATAGTAATCAAAAAGAGGACGTTTTCACAAACTATCTATCATTCCTTGATTTATAAGTGAATGGATAAGTTCATTTTTTGAAGATTTTCAAAAGAATTTTTACCAAATATGGTAATTTACTTGAATCTTACATAAAAAGGTAGTATAATAAATCTATGGAAAACGCTTACAGAAAAGAGGGGATATTATGGATAAAAGAGAAGCTTTGCGCACCTTTATGACAGGAGAAAATTTTCACCTTCAGCATTATCTAGGAGCACATAGGGAAGAACTAAATGGAGAATACGGTTATACATTTCGTGTGTGGGCTCCCAATGCTCAGACTGTCCACTTGGTGGGAGATTTCACGAATTGGGTAGAAAATCAAATTCCGATGGAACGAAATGAATTTGGAGTCTGGGAAGTCTTCACTACTCTTGCTCAAGAAGGCCAAATTTATAAGTATCATATCACACGCGCAAATGGTCATCAGTTGATGAAGATTGATCCTTTGGCTGTACGGTATGAGGCACGTCCGAGTACTGGAGCTATTTTAACAGAGATTCCAGAAAAGAAATGGAAGGATGGGCTTTGGTTAGCTCGCAGAAAACGTTGGACTTTCTTTGAACGTCCTGTCAATATCTACGAAGTTCATGCTGGATCGTGGAAGAGAAATCCAGATGGAAGTCCTTATAGTTTTGCACAATTGAAAGATGAACTCATTCCTTACCTAGTTGAGATGAACTATACTCACATTGAGTTTATGCCCTTGATGTCTCACCCTCTCGGTTTGAGTTGGGGTTACCAGCTTATGGGTTACTTCGCTTTAGAGCATGCCTATGGTCGCCCTGAAGAGTTTCAAGATTTTGTTGAGGAATGTCACTTAAACAATATTGGGGTTATTGTAGACTGGGTACCTGGTCATTTCACCATTAATGATGATGCCTTAGCTTATTATGATGGGACACCGACTTTTGAGTACCAAGACCATAATAAGGCTCATAATTACGGTTGGGGTGCACTCAATTTTGACCTTGGAAAAAATGAAGTCCAGTCCTTCTTGATTTCTAGCATTAAGTTTTGGATTGACTTTTACCATTTAGATGGTATTCGCGTGGATGCCGTTAGCAATATGCTCTATCTTGACTACGATGATGCTCCATGGACACCTAATAAAGATGGTGGCAATCTCAACTATGAAGGATATTATTTCCTTCAACGCTTGAATGATGTCATTAAACTAGCACATCCAGATGTGATGATGATCGCAGAAGAAAGTTCGTCAGCAACCAAGATTACGGGAATGAAAGAGCTTGGTGGTCTAGGATTTGACTACAAGTGGAATATGGGCTGGATGAATGATATCCTCCGATTCTATGAAGAAGATCCGATTTATCGTAAATATGACTTTAACCTGGTGACTTTCAGCTTTATGTATGTTTTCAATGAAAACTATCTCCTACCATTCTCGCACGATGAAGTGGTTCACGGTAAGAAGAGTATGATGCACAAGATGTGGGGAGATCGCTATAATCAATTCGCAGGCTTACGCAATATCTACACTTACCAAATTTGTCACCCTGGTAAGAAATTGCTCTTCATGGGTAGCGAATACGGCCAATTCCTAGAATGGAAATCTGAAGAGCAGTTGGAATGGTCTAATCTAGAAGATCCAATGAATGCTAAGATGAAGTATTTCACTTCTCAGCTAAACCAGTTTTACAAAGATCATCGCTGTCTGTGGGAAATCGATACCAGCTATGATGGTATTGAAATCATTGATGCGGATAATCGAGACCAGAGTGTTCTTTCATTTATTCGTAAGGGTAAAAAAGGCGACATGCTAGTCTGTATCTTTAACATGGCACCTGTTGAACGAAAAGATTTTACCATTGGTCTACCCGTTGCAGGAATTTACGAAGAAGTATGGAATACTGAGTTAGAAGAGTGGGGAGGCGTTTGGAAAGAACATAATCAAACTGTTCAAACGCAAGAAGGACTATGGAAAGATTATGAGCAGACCTTGACCTTTACCCTACCGGCTATGGGAGCAAGTGTTTGGAAAATCAAACGTCGCTTGAAATCTACTAAAACCGTCACAAATAAAAACCAAAAAGGAGTAGAAAATGAAGAATGAAATGTTAGCTTTGATTCTTGCCGGTGGGCAAGGAACTCGTCTCGGAAAACTCACTCAAAACCTTGCGAAACCAGCTGTACAATTTGGCGGACGCTACCGTATCATTGACTTCGCTCTTTCAAACTGTGCCAACTCAGGGATTAACAATGTTGGAGTCATTACACAGTATCAACCACTTGCTCTTAACAATCATATTGGAAACGGTTCAAGCTGGGGGTTAGACGGTATTAATTCTGGTGTCTCTATTCTTCAACCTTATTCTGCAAGTGAAGGAAATCGTTGGTTCGAAGGGACTAGCCACGCTATTTACCAAAATATTGATTATATCGACAGTGTCAACCCTGAGTATGTCTTAATTCTCTCTGGGGACCACATCTATAAAATGGACTATGATGATATGCTCCAGTCTCACAAGGATAATAATGCCAGTTTGACAGTAGCTGTTTTAGACGTCCCTCTTAAAGAAGCTAGTCGTTTTGGTATCATGAATACAGATGCTAACAATCGTATCGTTGAATTTGAAGAAAAACCAGCTCAACCTAAATCTACAAAGGCTTCTATGGGTATTTACATCTTTGATTGGCAACGTCTCCGCAATATGCTTGTTGCTGCTGAAAAGAGCAATGTAGATATGTCAGACTTTGGTAAAAATGTCATTCCAAATTACCTTGAGTCAGGTGAAAGTGTCTATGCCTATGAATTTAAAGGTTACTGGAAAGATGTTGGTACGATTGAGTCGCTTTGGGAAGCGAACATGGAGTACATTTCTCCAGAGAATGCCTTGGACAGCCGTAACCGTCAATGGAAGATTTACTCAAGAAACTTAATTTCACCACCAAACTTCCTTGGGGCAAATGCTCATGTGGAAGATTCCTTGGTTGTCGATGGCTGTTTTGTAGATGGAACTGTTAAACATTCTATCCTTTCAACAGGTGCGCAAGTTCGCGAAGGGGCAGAAGTAGTAGATTCAGTTATCATGAGTGGAGCCATTATTGGACACGGAGCTAAAATCAAACGTGCCATTATTGGTGAAGGTGCAGTTATTTCTGATGGTGTCGAAATTGATGGAACAGAAGAAGTACAAGTTGTAGGATATAATGAAGTAGTGGGGGTAGCAACAGATGAAGATTGATAAATATTCTGCCATTTTAGGAAACACAGTTGGTTTTCATGATATGTCAACATTGACAGACCACCGTCCAGTAGCTAGTTTGCCATTTGGCGGTAAATATCGTTTGATTGACTTCCCGCTCTCAAGTCTTGCCAATGCTGGTGTTCGCAGTGTTTTTGGTATTTTTCAGCAGGATAATATTAGTTCTGTTTTTGACCATATCCGTTCAGGGCGTGAGTGGGGCTTGTCCACTCTTCTTAGTCACTATTATCTAGGAATTTACAATACCCGTGTGGAAAGTAGTACAGTTGGAAAAGAATACTACCAACAGCTTCTCACTTATTTGAAACGTTCTGGCTCAAACCAAACAGTTTCCCTCAACTGTGATGTTCTGATTAACATTGATTTGAACCAAGTTTTCCATCTACATAGTACAACAAAAAGGCCTATCACTGTAGTTTATAAAAAACTAGCTAAGAAAGACATTTCAGAAGTAAACGCAATCTTAGAAGTGGATGAAACAGACCATGTTCGTTCTCATAAACTCTTTGATAGCAAGTTACCAGATCAAATCTATAACATGTCTACAGATATCTTTGTCGTTGATACACCTTGGTTGATTGAACGCTTGGAAGAAGAAGCTAAGAAAGAACATCCAGAGAAGTTACGCTATGTTTTACGGGATTTGGCTGCAAAAGAAGGGGCTTTTGCCTACGAGTACACAGGTTATTTAGCAAATATTCATTCTGTAGAGTCTTATTACCAAGCTAACAAAGATATGCTTGAATCACAAAAATTCTACTCTCTCTTCTCACCAAATCAAAAAATTTATACAAAGGTCAAAAACGAAGAGCCAACTTATTATGCTAATACATCTAAAGTAAGCACTTCTCAGTTTGCGTCTGGTAGTATTATTGAAGGTCAAGTGGCTAATTCTGTTCTATCACGTAATATTCATGTCCATAAGGATAGCCTAGTTAAAGATAGCCTGCTCTTCCCTCGTGTTGTTATTGGAGAAGGAGCTCAGGTAGAATATGCTATCTTGGACAAGGGTGTTGAAGTTGAGCCTGGTGTTGTGATTCGAGGAACTGCAGAACATCCAGTCGTCGTTAAGAAAGGTGCTAAAGTAACAGAGGATATTCATTCATGAAAATTTTATTTGTAGCAGCTGAGGGTGCACCCTTTTCAAAAACAGGTGGTTTGGGAGACGTCATTGGCGCTCTTCCTAAATCACTAGTAAAAGCGGGACATGAAGTTGCAGTAATTCTCCCCTACTATGATATGGTAGAGGATAAATTTGGAAATCAGATTGAAGATGTTCTTCATTTTGAGGTAAGTGTTGGTTGGCGCAGACAGTATTGTGGAATTAAGAAAACAGTTTTAAATGGTGTAACCTTCTACTTTATTGACAATCAATATTATTTCTTCCGTGGTCATGTTTACGGTGATTTTGATGACGGAGAACGCTTTGCCTTTTTCCAACTAGCTGCCATTGAGGCTATGGAAAGGATTGACTTTATTCCTGATCTTCTCCATGTTCATGACTACCATACAGCTATGATTCCTTTCTTGTTGAAGGAAAAATACCGTTGGATTCAAGCCTATGAGGGCATTAAAACAGTTTTAACCATTCATAATTTGGAATTCCAAGGACAATTCTCAGAAGGAATGTTATGGGATTTGTTTGGAGTCGGCTTTGAACGTTACGCTGATGGCACCCTTCGCTGGAACAACTGTCTGAACTGGATGAAGGCAGGTATTCTCTATGCAGACCGTGTTTCAACCGTTTCACCTAGTTATGCTCATGAAATTATGACCAGTCAGTTCGGATGTAACTTGGATCAGATTCTCCGAATGGAGTCAGGTAAGGTATCTGGTATCGTGAATGGGATTGATGCTGACCTGTATAATCCTCAGACGGATGCTCTTTTAGATTATCATTTTAGTCAGGAAGATTTGTCTGGTAAAGCCCAGAATAAGGCAAAATTGCAAGAAAGAGTTGGCTTACCCGTTAGGGCTGATGTTCCACTGGTGGGAATTGTTTCTCGTTTGACACGTCAAAAAGGTTTTGATGTGGTGGTGGAAAGTCTGCACCATATCTTGCAAGAAGATGTTCAGATTGTTCTTTTGGGAACTGGAGACCCAGCTTTTGAGGGTGCTTTCTCATGGTTTGCTCAAATCTATCCAGACAAGCTATCAGCAAATATCACTTTTGATGTCAAACTAGCTCAAGAAATCTACGCTGCTTGTGACCTCTTCCTCATGCCGAGTCGTTTTGAACCGTGTGGCTTGTCTCAGATGATGGCTATGCGTTACGGAACCTTGCCATTAGTCCATGAAGTTGGTGGCTTACGAGATACCGTTAAAGCCTTTAATCCAATCGAAGGAAGCGGTACTGGCTTTAGCTTTGACAATTTATCTCCTTACTGGTTAAATTGGACTTTCCAAACAGCTTTGAACTTGTATAGAAACCATCCTGATGTTTGGAGAAATCTACAAAAACAAGCTATGGAGTGTGATTTCTCATGGGATACAGCCTGCAGGTCATACCTTGATTTGTACCATAGTTTAGTTAATTAATAGATAAAATCGTATGATGACTTCATACGATTTTTGGGCTGTTTAGAGAGGAGAACTGATGCTTCAAGTAAAAGGCTTGTGTGTTATGGATGTTGATGGAACCTTAATCCTAGAAGAAGTGATTGATCTTTTGGGAAGAGAGGTAGGTCGTGAGGAGGAAATTTCGCTGATTACAAGTCGAGCAATGAGAGGAGAGTTAGACTTTGAAAGCAGTTTAAGAAAAAGAGTTTCCTTGTTGGAAGGCCTTCCTATTTCGGTCTTTGATACAGTCTTCAAGTCTATTCATCTATCGCCAAATGCACAGAAATTTATTTCTATTCTCCAAAAGAATGACATCCAAGTTGGTCTGGTGTCAGGTGGTTTTACACCAATAGTTGCGAGATTAGCAAAATCATTTGGTATTACCTATTTCTCTGCCAATCAACTTGAAGTCAAAGATGGTCTTCTAACAGGAAAATTGATTGGACAAATTATTAGTCCTGAGGTTAAAAAAGAGACTCTGGAACAATGGAGAAAGGAACTAAAACTTTCTAAAGAAAGAACGATTGCAATCGGTGATGGGGCTAATGACCTATTAATGTTGAAGTCAGCAGGACTGGGAATTGCTTTTTGTGCCAAAGAGGTACTCAAAAAAGAAATACCACATCATGTTGACAAGAGAGATTTTTTAGAAGTTCTACCTTTGATTGACTTTTTAGAATGAGGAAAAATATGAAGATTGTAATTGCACCAGATTCGTTTAAGGAAAGCTTGACCGCTGAAGAGGTAGCTGAATCTATTAAAAGAGGCTTCCAACAATCGATAGCAGATGTAGAATGTCTCCTCTGCCCTGTTGGTGATGGGGGAGAAGGTACTGTAGATGCTATCCGACATTCTCTTGAACTAGAAGAAAAATGGATTCAAGTTACAGGCCCTTTTGGCCAAAAAGAAACCATACGCTATTTTCAAAAAGAACAACTGGCACTATTTGAAGTGGCTGACTTAGTTGGCCTTGGAAAAATTCCGATAGAGAAACGAAATCCACTTCAAATCCAGACTTGTGGTATTGGAGAGTTGATTCGTCATCTCATTGCTCAAGGGATTAAAGAAATCTATATCGGCGTTGGTGGCACGGCCAGTAATGACGGAGGAATTGGGATCGCTGCTGGTTTAGGTTATCGATTTTATGATAGGGATGGAAATGTCTTGCCTGCATGCGGTCAATCCTTACTAAAATTAGCTTCTGTTTCAACAGAAAATCGCTATGGAATTCCTGAAGATGTTCAAATTCGTATTTTAGCAGATGTCGTGAGTCCCTTATGTGGTCATCAAGGTGCTACCTACATTTTTGGAAAACAAAAAGGTCTAGATCCTACTATGTTTGAAGTCGTAGATCAGGCAATACAAGATTTTTATGAAAAATTCTCACCTGTAACATTGGAAATTAAAGGAGCAGGAGCTGGTGGAGGCATTGCTGGCGGTTTGTGTGCCTTTGCTCAGGCAAATATCGTGTTTGGAATTGATACCTGCTTGAACTTGATCAACTTTGATAAGAAAGTTTTAGATGCTGACTTGGTTATTGTTGGAGAAGGAAAGCTAGATCGTCAAAGTTTAGCAGGTAAAGCACCTATAGGTGTTGCAAAAAGAACCCCTGTCGGAGTTCCTGTCATTGCTATTTGTGGTAGTCTTGCTGAAGATTTACCTCCCTTACCATTTGAGAATATCCAAGCGGCTTTTTCAATTTTGGAGAAAAGTGAACCTTTAGAAGATAGTTTGAAAAATGCCAGCCTCTATCTGGAGCGCACGGCCGCCAATATTGGACATTTATTAAAGATGCGCAAGATTTAGCCAAACCATTTTTTCCATAAGGATGTTTTGGATTGTTCTTCCTTTTTAACTTCCCAAAGTTTTGCAAAAGCAAGTCGAAGGTTCTTTTCTTCTACTTGAACTGGTGCATTGGTGTGGATAATCAGGCCAAAAGGAGAAGAAGTATGCTCTTCAGATACGATGGTAGCTTGACTATCAGTTTCTTTTGCTTCTTTTAAGTAGAAAACTTGCTTGTCAAATTCGATAGTTGGTGAAATCTTCACAAATAGTGGCTCTGCTTTTTCCTGAAGATTTTCTAAAATAGATAAAAAACCTTTTTCAAACTGAGGGCTATTTGCTGTATCAATATCTGCATATCCAAGAACTCTTTCCTCAAAAGTACCAAGATAGCGTCTTTGCTCATCCGGATTTAATTTTGGCCCACCACGAGCTTTTTCAAGTAATTGTTTTGATAAATCTGTCATGAAAACAGTATATCATAAAAGTTAGAATAAAACAGACAAAAGAAAGCGATTACTTTATAAAGTTAAGGAAAATTTGCACAAAGATAACGTTTTTTCTTGAAAAAGGAGGGGTTTTAAGGTATTATAGAGGTGTAAAAAATTTAACTCATAAGGAGAGTAAAAAATGTCAATTATTACTGATGTTTACGCTCGCGAAGTCCTAGACTCACGCGGTAACCCAACACTTGAAGTAGAAGTTTACACTGAATCAGGTGCTTTCGGACGTGGTATGGTTCCATCAGGAGCTTCTACTGGTGAACACGAAGCAGTTGAACTTCGCGACGGTGACAAATCTCGTTACGGTGGTCTTGGTACACAAAAAGCTGTTGACAACGTAAACAACATCATTGCTGAAGCTATCATCGGCTACGATGTACGTGATCAACAAGCTATCGACCGTGCTATGATCGCTCTTGACGGTACTCCTAACAAAGGTAAATTGGGTGCAAACGCAATCCTTGGTGTGTCTATCGCTGTAGCTCGTGCTGCTGCTGACTACCTTGAAATCCCACTTT
This sequence comes from Streptococcus mitis, assembly GCF_047464945.1. Classification (GTDB taxonomy): domain Bacteria; phylum Bacillota; class Bacilli; order Lactobacillales; family Streptococcaceae; genus Streptococcus; species Streptococcus mitis_EA. The sequence continues at coordinate 245,039 of NZ_JASHAX010000001.1, forward strand.
ACAGCTACCTAGGTGGATTCAACACTAAAGTTCTTCCAACTCCAATGATGAACATCATCAACGGTGGTTCTCACTCTGACGCTCCAATCGCTTTCCAAGAATTCATGATCGTACCTGCTGGTGCGCCATCATTCAAAGAAGCTCTTCGTTGGGGTGCTGAAATCTTCCATGCTCTTAAGAAAATCCTTAAATCTCGTGGTTTGGAAACAGCCGTAGGTGACGAAGGTGGATTCGCTCCTCGTTTTGAAGGAACTGAAGACGGAGTTGAAACTATCCTTGCTGCTATCGAAGCTGCTGGATATGTTCCTGGTAAAGACGTATTTATCGGATTTGACTGTGCTTCATCAGAATTCTACGATAAAGAACGTAAAGTTTACGACTACACTAAATTTGAAGGTGAAGGAGCAGCAGTACGTACAGCTGCAGAACAAATCGATTACCTTGAAGAATTGGTAAACAAATACCCAATCATCACTATCGAAGATGGTATGGATGAAAATGACTGGGACGGTTGGAAAGCTCTTACTGAACGTCTTGGTGGTAAAGTTCAATTGGTTGGTGACGACTTCTTCGTAACAAACACTTCTTACCTTGAAAAAGGTATTGCAGAAGGCGCTGCTAACTCAATCCTTATCAAAGTTAACCAAATCGGTACTCTTACTGAAACATTCGACGCTATCGAAATGGCGAAAGAAGCTGGTTACACTGCCGTTGTATCACACCGTTCAGGTGAAACTGAAGATTCAACAATCGCTGACATCGCAGTTGCTACTAATGCAGGACAAATCAAGACTGGTTCACTTTCACGTACAGACCGTATCGCTAAATACAACCAATTGCTTCGCATCGAAGACCAACTTGGTGAAGTAGCAGAATACCGTGGATTGAAATCATTCTACAATCTTAAGAAATAATCGTTGATTTAACAACGTTTCTAGCCCCTCGGAATTTATCCGAAGGGCTATTTTTGTATTTAGGGGGCAAAAAAGGGGCAAAACTTTTTAAAAAATCTTGTTCATAACTTTATCCAGTACATTGATTGCTTCATCTTTCATGTTCTTTTTGACGTGGATGTAGATGGAACTAGTAACTTCAGAGTCGGAATCACCAACCCTGTCCGTGATTGTTTTTAAAGGAATTTTATTTTCTGATAAAATATTGGCCATCGCAGGCAGCATGCTTTTATAGGTGCTCAATTTGATTTATTTTTGTGGAATCCTCTTATTTTGGGATGAATACCAATTATAAGTGATTTGCATATCCAGGATATTACAAAGAAAAGCAAGCTAATGGGCACATAAATTTTATTTCATATTTTTTAAAACTGTTAGCAATTGTATTTGATATGATCAAATAAGATTAATAGTTTATTGAATCCCTTCCTTATAGATTACATAATTAAATTTATGTAATCTATAAACTATCCAAGGCATTCTTTTGTTCATCATTTACGATATGGGTATAGAGGTCAGTGACTTGTGTACTGGCGTGACCTAGCTGGTGACTAACCAAAACTTGCGATTTAGTAGCATCATAGAGCCTAGTTGCTAGAGTATGGCGCAGTTTGTGGGGGGTTACACGAACTTTGAAGTCTTCAGAGTATTTAGCAACCATTTTCTCAACGCTAGAAGTATCGATACGATTAGGAACACCTCTGTAGAGAGTCAAAAAGAGGGCTGTATCTGTTTTTTCCGTCTTATAGCGTTGATTCCGAATGGCTAGATAATTCTCTAGATAAGGCTTAGCAAAGGCAGCGACATTGACCGAGTCACGTTTGCCACCTTTTCGGGTGACATCAATAACCATCATCTTGAGGTTGAGATCTCTTAGATCCAGATTAACAGCTTCAGATAAGCGAACACCCGATGCCAAGAGAAGGGCAATAATGGCCAAATCACGTTCTTTATTTTTATTAAACGATGATAGAGCACGATTTGAGAGCTGTTGTGGGTAATCTTGGTCTATATAAGTCAGAAACCCTTCTGTTTCATCACCTAGAAAGAGCTTTTGTTTGATGTTTTCAGCTCTGGCAGCAAGTGTCTCTTTCTTTTTCTTGGTTGAAACTTTCTTCATTACATTACGATAGAAATAAGGTTCCCCCTGGTCATTTTCAACTTCCTCGGTCAGATACTTGTAAAGACTAGAAAGTGCCGACAAGGTCCGATTGATAGTTGTCTGAGAAACTCCTTGCTTGGTTGTATTAGCATTCAGCAAAGGACGTTCTCGTAGATACAGGATAAAGGATTCCATGTCTTTTTTTGACATATTTTCTAAGACCGATAAAGGGATATCAGATATTTTATTGGCATTTGAAATACCAGACTCCATAACCCAGCTGAAAAATCGATCATATTCCTTGAGGTATTCGTACAAGGTTGTAAAGCTGTAGGGAACGGCAAGCTTAGATTGGTAGTATTCCAGAACATACCAGGGCATGATTTGTTTTAGTTTGTCGATTCGTTCCAGTAAAATCTCACGTTTCATGTATTTTCTCCATAAATAAGTCTACTAGTAGTATAGCATAGGCTTATGTATTTTTCAAGAAAATTATAGTTTTTCGGAAAGATGTTGTAGGAGTTTTTTTAAAGTGATAGACATAATTAGATCTGTAACCAAAAGATTTTTTTTGAGCTAATCATTGTCAATTATGTACTTTATTTAAGTGAAAACTAAAAATTTTTCATACGAAATCGTTGATAGTATACATCGTATGATAATGCTTTTCCTCGTCTATTAAGATTTAATGATCCATAGACCTTCTCATACTTCTTACCTTCCAGATAAGTCATATAGTCATTGTAGGTGTCTAAAAAGACCTCTAAGAAGATATAAGGTACTGCTTGAAGTCTTTCCTTTTCTTTTCAATCCGTCCAGTTGGCTTTAAATCGCTTCTAAGAGGTATTTCTTTTCGTAAGTCAATTTCAATTTTAAATACTTGGCCATCACTTTGGTGAAATAAAATATCTGGCCCTAGAGGACTATCTTCACGTCTTACGTTGCATGCTTCTGATGGTCTTAAACCAACAAAGGCTCCCAAGGCTACAACCATAAGTAGATCTTTATGATAGTGTGCAATGTGAGAAAACAACATCTCAAAGGCGCTATTTGGCATATCACGAAAAATAGCTTTCTCAGTGTTGCTATCATCCACGTAGATTTCAAAATTTGGTTCTTTACGCTTTACAACTCGTCCTCTACTATTCGTAAAAGTCGTCGTAGAATACAATTCTTCTACTTTTAACTTAGCCTTCTCCTTTCGCTCACTTAAATAAAGAGTTAAGAAGTCAAGAACTGCATTTACGCATTTTTCAACAGTGCTTTTCTTTCTTTTTCCTCTATCCCCTGGTAATTGAGATAATCCATAAAGCGTAAAAAACTCTCTAATCATTTCAAGTGTAAGTTGATCTACACTTTTAAGTCCAAGAGTACCAAATATAAAATTTAGAAACTTAACAACATAAGAAAAGCATTTATTCCCATCATCTGAGATCGACCTGATTTTTGAAGCAGATTTAACATAACGATGAAAATCAGTAAATTGTAGATTGCCGTCATCGTGCTTTAAAACGATAAATTGTTTTGTTACGATGTTGTTGTCACCTAAAACCAGCGAATGTTTATAAACTACAAATTTCATTTCTTCTCCATTTGTTAATTAAATAATTAACTATTTGACTTTATTATAACTTTTTGATAGAATTCTTGTAAAGTGAAAACTTAACAAAAAGAGAAAAATAAAAAAAGTTAATTAACAAAAGTAAAGGAAAATAAGTCATACATGTTTTCAGGTCAACGTTTAAAATCTCTTCGAAAAGAGAAAAAAATGAGCCAAGAAAAACTCGGCTCTCTGTTAAATATTTCTAAAGTTGCAGTCTGTAACTGGGAGAACGCAAAATCTTTTCCAACCATGGACAATCTAAATGAACTTGCTAAGGTTCTTGAGGTTGAACCTCATTATTTCGAGGAGCATAGCGAAGTGATCAGCATCTATCGTCAATTAAATAAAGCTAACAAAAATAAAGTTGTCGTATATTCCTCAGAATTACTTGAGGAACAAGAAAAATTCGATAACAAGGTTGTTGATCTATTCAGTTATAAAACCTATGAAGGTCTTTCTGCAGGAACAGGCTACTCCTACTTTGGAGATGGGGAATATACTCTTACTTATTCAACTGAGAATATTCCTCATGATTTTGCCTCATGGGTTGTAGGTGACTCAATGGAACCAGAACTTCCTGATGGTGATGTAGTTTTGATTAAACAATCCACAAACATCGAGGATGGCCAAATTTATGCGATTGAGTTTAATAACCAAACATATGTAAAAAAAGTATATCGTCACAAAACGTATCTACGACTTGTTTCAATAAATGAGAAGTATGATGATATATATGCTCCATATGAAGAAAACCCTCGAATTATTGGAAAGATTGTTGGTCATTTTACACCTATTGATGATGTGAAATAAGATTATATTAATGATAAAGAATTATATTTAAAAAGGTTTTAAGTGGAAAGATTCTTTTTCCTGGACTTTTTTAAAAAAATAAATTATAATAGAGAAAATACTTAGAAAGAGGTTCTTAATGCCATACGCAATAGATTTATTTTGTGGTGCAGGGGGTTGTTCGGAAGGATTAATCCAGTCAGGTTTTCATATTTTATTTAGCTCAGATATCAGTGAGATGGTAGAAAAAACTTATGTAAATAGACACGAACAACTTGGATTGATACAAGGAAAAAATACTTGGTTTGAAAGACGTGACATTCGAGAGTTGACAGGATCAGATATAAAAAAACATATCTCTGAATTAGAAATTTTTAAAAACAAAGAAATACCTGAAATTGATTTAATCATGGGAGGTCCAAGCTGCCAAGGATTTTCAAGAGCTGGTAGAAGAGATAAATCCGATCCTCGCAATATGCTTTTTGGCGAATATGTGAGAGTTGTCAATGAAATTCATCCAAAATATATTATTTTAGAAAATGTTGAAGGATTTATGGATATGCAGTTCCTAGGGTATAAAGGGATTACAGGTATTGAATACCCTGATGGATCAGTTACACCTGATATATTAAAGTCTGAGTTAAATGAAATAGGATATGAAACTTTAGAACCTAGAATATTAAATGCTGCCGATTATGGGGTTCCTCAAAGACGGAATAGAGTTATTTTTATTGGGTATAAGAAAGGTCTTAAACAACCTCAATACCCTGCCCCTACTCACGGTCCAGAGAATTATATTTCACTTGAAGAAGCTATCGGAGATCTTATTATTGATAAAGAGATCAAAGAAATGGTTAACCCATCTCCTTCCACTTATCAAAATAAAAGCAAAGAAGGTAGGACACCAAGTCTAAATGGAGAACCAATCGCTTCTAAAAAGATATTGAATAATGAGGTATCAAAACAAACTGATATTGTAAAAGAACGCTTCTCGTTGTTTAAGCAAGGTGAAACTGGGACCGCTTTAAGAAAAAGAATTTTTGAAGAAGGTATTGATTTATCTGGGCACAAAGCGTTAATTCAGTTATGTTGTGAAAAATTAAACCTTTCTAAACAAGAGGTCGTTTCTAAATTTAAAGATAAAAATGTAAGTAAAGAATATTTAGATGTCCTTCTTACTAAGAAAAATATAAGACAACGTTGGGCACCAGATCAGCCATCGGCTACTATTGTAACGATTGCTGATGATTATATAAGCCCTTGGGAAAATCGAACTTTTACAGTTAGGGAAATGGCACGCTGTCAATCTTTTGATGATTCATTTGAATTTTTAGGAAAACGTACAACTGGTGGGCTTAAGAGACGGGTTGAAGTTCCTCAGTATACTCAAGTAGGTAACGCTGTACCACCACTCCTAGCAAAAGCATTAGCTGATGAAATACTGAAAGTTTTATAATTTAGCATCATAAAAACAAAAACTTATAATCAGAATTAAACTATTTCTGATTATAAGTTTTTTATGTTATAAATTTATAATTTAAAATAATTAAATGTTGAATTTAACTGAGGTATAGCCATACCAATTGTATTAATAACAAGGTTATTGTACCCAGTATGTAAGTTTCTATTAACTAATTCTTTAACTGAGCTAGCAACACCGCTTTTAGAAGGAAGACCCCAGTAATTTCCACCAGAAAGATTTAAAACACGTAAAACGGACGTAGAAGTAGTTTTAAATGTATCTTTACCATCTTTTTTAAGTTTGTTGGATGGTAATGTAACAAACGAATAGGTAAATCTCTTTACATAACGAATTGATTTGCCGTTTATTCCAACAGATATGCCATTTCTAAAGTTATCAGCTTGGTATACTGCGTCCCATAACATAGGAATTTGAGCGTTATCATTCCAATTTGTTTTGCATTGAATGATGTGAACTTCTATATCATTAAAATCACGTTCGACGAGAGCGTTAATTATTTCTTTATAATTATATTTACTTCTTGCTGTCTTGTACGTGGGTATTGGATTTGTTGAACCAGCGCCATTAATATTGATTGAATTTTTATCAATTGTATAATCTAGCTTATCAGGAAATGTGATTGCAATTAAATCGGATTCTGTATTTGAATTTGAATTTCCATATGTCACAGTAATAGCATCTGCAATTGGATCAGGAATCAATTCTTTTTTGTGTTTTATCACGACAGTTCTCCTGTTTACTGTACATAGATTTAAGTACCAGCAAACAATCGCTTCCCAGCACGCACCCCCCTCAGAAACAGAACTTTGTGAGCGCCCTGCTTGACCAGTTACACTAAAAACTTCTCTTAAATGGTCTCCGATATTAAGAACTTCTTGCTGCGTGGGAATTTGACCTGAAATAAGATTCTGTATTTCAGCATGCCAAGTTGGCCAAGAGTTATCAAAGCTCTTTAAAGAAAATAAGTTATTTACAGACATTTCTCGAAGATATTCTACTATATTTTGAGGCATATTATATACTCCTTCTCACTCTTTTTGTTTTTATAATTCTTCAATTTCCTTAAATATTTCAGAAGTAGGAATTTCCAATCCTTTAGATATTTTTTGAATGTTTTTCAAAGATATATTCCGTTTACCGTTTTCAACAGTTGCGTAATAAGTTCGATCCATGCAGATACTTAAAGCAAATTTTTCCTGACTATAACCTTTGAGTCTTCTATGTTTCTTTATAATTTGACCAAATTTTTCTAATAAATCATTCTCATCACACAAATTTATCACCTAATTAAAAATCTATTATTTGTATACTACAATAATTCTGTCTATAAAGCAACGGGTTTTAAGCAACTTTTAAGTCGATTAGTTAAATGAATTTAGACAATTGCTTTTTATAACGACTATAAATTGTATGCTCAATGCTATAATTTATCTTCCGAATCTACTTCTTCATAATTTATCGGAATTAAAGCAACTTCACTGCTTAGAGTAGATTGTTTTTCATTTTCACTTATTTGAATGGCATTTTTGAGTGAAAAAATAACTTCTCTTACAAGATTTAATAAATCTAATGCAAACTCTTGAAGTTCAAATTCAGTTAGATACAGTCTAGTTTCATTATTTTCTTCACTTCCATCAAAAAAATTCAATGTTATATTAGTAAACCTGTGCTCTAAATAATTTCTAATAATTTTCAATCGCTTTGAATTTGGATTAGCTGTTAAACAATTATTACCATTATCAAAATCTTTCGCTATCCAAAATATAGATGACAGACCAATGTTCTTATCCAAACATTTATTTAAATCACTATTAGACCTCCAAATTGAATGAAAATTTACTTGTCTAGTCTCAATTTTTAGAGAATAATATTCATTTATAAACATTGCAACTTTATCTAATAATGAATATAGTGTTTTAAAAGCAGCTTTTAAACCTTCAACTCTGATAGAGTATTGTACGTAGTCTAGACAATCAATAAGATTAACATTCTCGTCAGCATAATGAACCGAATCAATTTCAATGCTATTAAAACAGAGATAACGCGCATAAACATATTCTTGCTTAATTTGATTAAACATAGAAATATACTTGTTTAAATCTTTATCCGATTGAAATAATAAACTTGGTAGTAAAAGATTATCATCATATCTATTTATATCGTCAGCTTGTAAGTCATTAAGTGGATTAAGATACAGCCCGTTGTTCCAACACCATTCACGATACTTTTGTGAATCAGGGTTATAATCGATGGTTTTACAAGAGCATTCATCTAAGTCTTTATAATTAAGATATTGTTCGTAAAGTTCAATAAATCGCTTTTCTGCATTATCAACTCTGTTTGGATCCGAAATAGTTATGCTTGTTTCTATTAAATTTTTAATCTTTTTAATGAAGTGAAGGTGTTCGTTATCATTCAAAAAATTACGATAATGATGTAGACAAATAGCCAAGTTACCACTAGCCATTGTGAATCTTGGATTGATTTGTATACATTTACAATACATCTTAATAGCTAACTGTTTTCTACCACAAGCATCTAATAGATTTGCGTAATTTGTGTATAGTGAACATAATAATGGGTGAATAAAGCTATTGTTCTCTGGATATATATCAATATTATTTGAAATTTCGATAGCTTTTCTAAAGTAATAAATTTGTTGAACTGTACAATCGGTATCTATGTTGAATACTAGGTTATCACTTAGTTCAAATATATCACCATATGCTGTCCCAATAGAATAAAATAAGTGAATTTTGGAAATGTCATCAATAGTATTTTCCATATTTTTTCCAAATTCTATTAGTCTATAGATTTCCTCTATATTTTTATGTTTAAAAGCATTATCGAAATCCATTGACAATTTAAGTACACTATGATTTTCCTTTATTTTCCTGTTCTTCAACTAACATATCAGATAAAAACTCTTTTATCATGTCCCAATTAAAATTTTCTTTAAATCCTTTAGTTTTCTATTCTTTGATAATGAATGGGTTTTACACTGTTCCAAAAATAAATGTGTTGAAAATTCCTTCTTCATGATCATGAGACTAAAAGATTGACTCTTGCCTCGGATTTCTGACGAAAATTAGGAGATAGTTATTATCATGAATTTTCTAAAAGCTACCAAACGAGGAAACCCTATAACTTAGTTATTAAATACTTACGGCCATCCCTAATCCTCAATACAATCTAGTATCGCGTTGTACATTCTTAAGTATTGTTCTCCAACTTTACCACTTAGTAGTGTACAATCATCATATTCATTAATATCACTCTCATCATAATCAAACATTAAATGAAAGTCATCCATTTCTCCATAGTAAACTTTTTCTGAATAATAAAGAAATTCCGCATCTGTTCTAAACTGATATCCAGTAATGTCAATTATGTAATTATTTTCTAACATTAACCATGTGTGAGATTGATTATCCCAAGAAGTTTCACCGTATTTTGTACCATTTACTTCATAAGTATACACGCCGTTTTCATACAAAAATTTAGCTAATAGTGAACTTCCAGAACCACAGCACCCTCTCGGAAAATTTTTTAAGGTTGGGTCTGAATCTAGTAAACCCTCTTCTTTTGCAACTTCAATTGCTTCACGAAATTTTTTTGATAACATATATACCTTATTGTTCATAAGATACCACCCATCCTGAATTTCATCAGTTTTAATAGTAATAGACTTAATTGGCTTGGCTATATCATCTATTGAGAAGTATTGGTCAATTAATACTAAAGAGAAGATCGGCACAACAAAATAATTGTCTGCTGTTTTTCATTATTTTATAAATTATTTGTTCAAATAAATTTCTCCCGTTGGTATTAAAGACGTTAAATTAATTTGTGATAAGTTTGTCGTTATTTACTATGAAGCATTTCGTTTTTTTTGTTTTAGCTTCTAAAATAATACCTCTAAGGTGTTTTCTTAAGATTGATGAATCAACATATATCTCTTTAAAGAAAATTTATAATCCTACTGTCCTCTATAATTGTTTATTTTCTTCCTTGGTAACGGATAATACTCGCATAATCATATCATCATCCCAACTAGAGATATCAATGTTCACATTTTTATCTTTACACATTGCTTTAATCAATCTTAATAAGGTTTTATTACTATTGTCAGTAAAAAGATTGTCATAACACTCAATCACTTTTTTATTATCTGAAAAAATAATAGGGATTTTCCCCAATGTTTTATTTAACTCAGTAGTATCCCCTTTATGGTCATCTTTCAACATAAATCTACAACTAAAAAATTCGATAACAAAATCCCTCTTCATTTTCTTAACCAAGGTTTTACGTTGATAATACTCTGAAATAAAGACACCAATAATCCCTGATGTGATGACTGAGGTAATTATAGTATTGATAATATTCAATTTAAAACTTCCTTTCGCAACTTATTAATTACATTATATCATTAATTAATGATATCTTATTAAAGTGGATATTCAAATTTATGATAAAATAGTGTTATTAATTTGAATTAGAGGTTATTGTGATGGAAAATCCTTGGATAGATACTACTTCGGAAATATATAATGGTGAGAAGATAATCGTTGCTACTGCGGACCTGAAATATATTAAAAAGCTATTAAATTCAAAAAAATATCCCCCAGTAGATAAAGTAGATGATGATGCTAATGAAAAAACAAAGAAAGCAGCCAAAGAAAAATATAAACTCCGACTAAATGTTTATCCTCAACATTTTGTTGGTGATATAGATAATGCAAAAATTATAATTTTAAGTTTAAACCCAGGCTATAGCACAGAATATTATGATGCTTATAAAAACAGCACTAATAAAGACGGCATTAAATACGAACAAACTATAAAAGAAAATCTAGAAATGGAACAGCCATTCTTCCACGCATTTGAATTAGCAAATGAAAGTGATCTAGGATATTGGGGAAATAAAATGAAATGCTGGGTTGAAGACCATGATGAAAAAGATAATGAAAAGGATAAAGAAAAATATAACAAAAAAATTATTAAATCTTTAAAAAAGATAACTAAAAATATTGCACTTGCTGAGTTCTTTCCCTACCATTCTATGTCTTATAACGATATGTATGACAAATTAGCTAAAGGTACTTCCCAAAATAGTAACAGAAAGATAAAAGATTACCTTCCTACACAAAAATTCCTCTTCAGAAAAATTAAAAAAAGAATAGATGACAAAAATGATAAAGTGATAATAATTCTTACTCGTTCCTTTGCAAAATGGTACGAAGCGATCCCTGAATTGAAAAATTACGAAAATTGTTTTGAAGTAAACAACCCTAATAATCCTTCTCTAAAACCAAAAAATATCTTAAAAGTAACAAGAATATCAGTTGAATCAAAAATTAACAATTTATTAAATGACCTTAATAAAGAAGTTCAAACACAAGAATAGTAGCTATCAATAAAATAGCTACTTTATTTTTAAAAATGTACAATTGAACCACCACTTCTTCTGCTGTTACTTGAGTAAAAAATGTACAAATCAATTTCTTAGATTTGAGGATATTATGTACTATAAAACACACAAAATACCACTCCAGAATAATGTACAAAACAAAAATAAAGTACACTTTTCAAAGAATGTACTTTATGCTTCTAATTCAGTTGTATCAATGGTTTAGTTTTAGTTTAATTAATTGTACATAAACTTTTAGTTTTTGAGTAAAACAGATCTAAATCTTTGGAGTTATTATTGTGAATCATTATCTAGTGCTTTTTCTAGTTTCCAAATACTAAACCAGAATGAATATGAGATACAAAATACATTGTATAATTGCTATTGTTTTCTTTTTCATGATTTTAATCTTACTGTACAGATTTTATGCAGTAAACTTCTTTCTAGCTTTATCATTTCTAACTTAATTATAGTCTTATATTTGTATGTGAAATGTTTTATCAGTAAAAAAGAGGGGAAGTCCCCCTCTCAAGATTTTATTTGACTGCTTCTTTCAAAGCATCTACCTTGTCCAAGCGTTCCCATGGAAGGTCAATATCTGTACGTCCTATGTGTCCATAAGCCGCTGTTTGACGGTAAATTGGACGCTTAAGGTCCAGCATTTGAATAATTCCTGCAGGACGAAGGTCAAAGATTTGACGAGCCGCTTTTTCGAGCTTGCTTTCAGCTACACTTCCTGTACCAAAGGTATCGATACGAACAGAAACAGGTTGGGCAACACCGATAGCGTAGGCCAATTGAACTTCTGCCTTCTTAGCAAGGCCTGCTGCAACGATGTTCTTGGCAATATAGCGAGCCGCATATGACGCAGAACGATCCACCTTAGTCGCATCTTTACCAGAGAAGGCACCGCCACCATGACGAGAGTAGCCACCATAAGTATCTACGATAATCTTACGACCAGTCAAGCCTGAGTCTCCTTGAGGTCCACCGATTACAAAGCGACCAGTTGGATTGATAAAGAATTTTGTTTGCTCATCCAAGTAAGAGGATGGAATAACCTCTTTGATAACCTTATTAATGACATCATTGTGAATTTGTTCGTTGCTGACTTCTGGATCGTGCTGAGTTGAAATAACGACCGTGTCCACACGTACTGGACGGTCATTTTCATCATACTCAACTGTAACTTGTGATTTAGCATCTGGGCGAAGATAGCTGATTTCACCAGTCTTACGAAGTTCTGCCAGACGACGAACCAATTTATGACTGAGTGAAATTGGCAATGGCATGAGCTCTTCTGTTTCATCCACTGCAAATCCAAACATGAGACCTTGGTCACCAGCACCAATCAAGTCAAGTGGATCTTGATCTGCATTTCCACGAACCTCCAAGGCTTCGTTAACCCCTTGTGCGATATCTGGTGACTGCTCAACAAGTGACGGATGAACTCCCACCGTCTCAGCAGAAAATCCATATTCTGTATTGGTGTAACCAATCTCTGCAATGGTATCACGAACCACACGGTTAATATCCACATAGGCATTTGTAGAAATTTCACCAAAAACATGGACGGAACCAGTATATACAGCTGTCTCAGCAGCAACGTGCGCCTCTGGATCCTTAGCTAAAATAGCATCCAAAATCGCATCTGAAATTTGGTCTGCAATCTTATCTGGATGCCCCTCAGATACAGATTCAGACGTGAATAATTTACGTTCTGACATAAAAATGTCCCCTCTTAAAAAATATTGTTATAGAGTTACAAAGTACTGATAGGTATTTTCATTTTCTAATAGTTACGACGCGAAAGAAATAAAAACGATACTTTTTTATTTCTGAAGCTAGTAAGGCGCATAGGGTGACCGCGTTATAGCGGCAACCGTAGAATGACGAGCCGACTACTTTGGAGCCGTCATTCTTTGCGAGTTACAAAGTACTGATAGGAAAACTCTTAGTGATAAATACCTACCATCTTATCGGGACTATATAACTTTATCATTATACCATTTTTAAGTGCAATTTGCAGTCTATATACTCAATAAAAATCAAAGAATAGTTTTTTGATTATAGATAAAACTGACTAAATCAGTAACATATACCTAATACAAGATGACGCTAACTTGTTTTGAAGAGTATTAATGTACTGTTTCAATTTCTACTAACCTATTTTCAATAGGTGTTTTACAACCTTAATATTATGCGTACTATTATTTTCAAACTATCGTGTCCTGAACAATAGTTTGAAAATGAAAAGGGACTTTATTCTTTTTGTAACCTTACTGTAATAATTATCCGATTAAAAAATGATAAAATAGGTATGTACAGTTAAGGAGAGAATAATGCCTGTAAGAAAATTACAATCCTATGAGGTAGACTATCAAGAAGAATTAAATCACCAGATTCCTCGCTATCAAGATTATACACCTGAAGCACAATCTGATACCAATCTCAAGGAAATCCTATTTTTTGTTAATATTGCTGTTTTTTGTATCTGTATTGCTATCTTTAGTTTTATCTTTTTAGCATTAAAATTATCAACTGCTCTTACATTTGTCGCAGCAATCGGATTTAGCTTACTTGTTTTAAAAGTCCAACGCTCTATTATCAAACGAAAATTTAGAAGATAAATCATACCCCACGTCTAATCAAGTTGATTTGTAAAAAATTAAGGAGAACAGAGGATTTAAGATGAAAAATGTGTTATTCATCTTAAATCCTCTGTTTTTTTGACCAGCTTACCAAATATAATTATCTACTTAATTGAATAACGTGTAACCTTTTCTAATAAATGTTCTCCAAATATCCTAAACTGTAAAATCAATCCCCCCTACCATTTTACCATTTTCTTCTCCAAAATATGCTATAATAATACCAAAAGATAAAGAAGGAAAATCTATGATTAAACTATTAGCCTTGGATATGGACGGAACCCTCCTCAATGAAGCCAAGGAAATCCCACAAGCTCACATCACTGCCATTCACCAAGCTATTGAAAAAGGTGTCAAACTGGTTCTCTGTACTGGTCGCCCGCTTTTCGGTGTCCTCCCCTACTACAAAAAACTGGGACTCGACCTCCAGAATGAGTATGTTATTGTTAATAACGGTTGCTCAACTCACCAGACCAGTGATTGGAGTCTGGTTGATTGGCAAGAACTTAGTCCAGCAGACATCGAATACCTCTATGACCTAGCTGAAAAAAGTGATGTTCAGTTGACTCTTTTTGATGAGGAACATTATTTTGTCCTCGGTGGCAAGCCCAATCAAGTTATCCAAAATGATGCCAAGCTAGTCTTTTCAGACCTGACAGAAATTTCCCTTGAGGAAGCAACTAGTGGCAAGTATCGCATGTTCCAAGGTATGTTTTTGGGAACAAAAGAGCAAACAGATGATTTTGAAGAGCGTTTTGCTACAGAACTCTGTCAACGATTCAGTGGCGTTCGTTCGCAACCTGTCATTTATGAAGCCATGCCACTTGGAACGACAAAGGCTACTGCTCTTTCACGACTAGCAGAGATTTTGAAGATTGATCCCTCAGAGATTATGGCTATGGGTGATGCTAATAACGATATCGAAATGCTCCAGTTTGCAGGGCTTGGTATTGCAATGGGAAATGCCAGCGATTATGTCAAATCTCTTGCGGATGCTGTTACAGCAAGCAACGAAGAAGACGGCGTTGCGCGTGCCATTGAGAAATATATTTTATAATTAAGAAGCCCAGTTCATGTCAACTGGGTTTTGATATTTAAGAATTCCTAAAACTTTAGAAACTCTTTAGAAATCCTTGAGCTTTCTTTGATTTCTATGCTTTATACTAAAGTTATCAAAATAAATCAAAAGGAGAGAATCATGAAAACAGTACTTGACATTCATGGATTGTCCAAAAACTTCGACAAACAAGCTATCCTTCAGGAGCTTCATCTAACGATAAGAGAGGGAGATATTTATGGACTTATAGGAAAGAATGGAGCTGGGAAGACCACCTTAATAAAAATCATTACGCAACTACTCTTTGCGGATAAAGGAACAGTTTCCCTCTTCTCTAGCCATTCGGAAAATGAATGGAGCAAGTCTCTATCTCGAGTAGGTTCAGTTATCGAATCACCTGTAGCTCATAATCACTTAACAGCCTATCAAAACCTGAAATATTACTGTATGATTCGTCATATTCCAAATGCTGATCAAGTCATTCGAGAAACGCTGGACTATGTAGGTTTGTCAGATACAGGTAAGAAAGTCTTTCGTGATTTCTCGCTAGGAATGAAACAAAGACTTGGTATCGCCATTGCCCTCCTATCCAAACCAGACTTCCTAATCTTAGATGAACCTATCAACGGTCTCGACCCAATCGGTATCAAAGAATTTCGTCTAATGATTCAACGGCTCAATCAAGAAAAAGGGATAACCATTCTTATCTCTAGCCATATCCTGTCGGAGCTCTATCTCCTAGCTAATCGCTTTGGTATTTTGGATCAAGGCAAGATTATCCGTGAAATCAGCAAAGCTGAATTTGAAACACTAAGTGAGGATTATATTGTGCTTAAGACAGCCGACCAAGAGAAAGCTTGTCAAGTATTGAAAGAACAAATCCAGCTCCAGTTCAAGGTTGTCAATCCTGAGAATGAAATCCACATCTTTGGTCAGGAACAAGATGTCAAACAGATTCTCAAAGAATTAACCTTGTCAGATGTTGCTATTGACGAGATTTACTATGCTCGTCAAAACCTAGAAGAATACTTCACTCAATTGGTCCAATAGGAGAAAAATCATGATACATACCATTCAAGCAGACTTTTACCGTCTTTTCCGCTCCAAAGGTTTTTGGATTACAGAGGTCATTCTCTTTGTACTCATGTTAATGGGGGCTATTTTTGGAGCTACTGGTCATCTGATGGCAATCAATACAGAAGAACCAGAAATTCCAACCCATGGTTGGGACGGTGTACAGGCACTTATTAACGCATCTAGTCAAGGTTCAAACCTCGTTTTTCTCTGTATCGTCCTAGCCTGCCTCGTTCTTGGAGTTGATTTAATCGGCAAACTCTATAAAAATAATTTAACAGTGGGTGTTTCTCGTACCGAGTTTTTCCTTGCCAAAGCCTTTGTATTGGCTTGTATTGCACTTTTGCAACTCATCATCGGTCTTGTGATTGCCTTTATTCCAGCAACGATCTTAAATGGATTTGGCACTATGCCTGATGGCTTTATTGGCAATCTACTGGTAACAATTTTCCTTCAATTTCTTTGCCTTCTTGCTTGGCTTTCCATTGTTTCCTTCATTCTCTATGTTAGTCATTCTTATCTTGCGGTATTTATTGGTTATTTGGTCAGCTCTATCTTACTTTCTATGCCAATGCTCCTTTTTCCAAATATCAAAATTTTACCATATTTGTCCTTACAATTTGCCTATGCTATGACTGCTAATAGTGAATCCATTTTCTATACACTTATAGTTACCTTAGCTGTGATTGTAATCTTTAATCTAAGTGGACTGGCAGTTTTCAAAAAGAAAAGTCTATAAAAAATGACCTCCTCTAGCCTACAGAGGAGGTTTATTTCGTTAAAAGTAAATAAAAACTGACAACCATTGCCCATCTGTGCTTAGTTTCATCTCTGCACCGAGAAGATGGCATAATTCCTCAGTGATATAAAGGCCTAAGCCAGAGGATTCTTCAGTATCAGATAGATTTTCAGAATAAAAACGGTTGCTGAGATTTTCTATTCTTTTGATGGGTTGTTTGACAAGGTTTGCAATCTCTAAGGCAAGCTGTTCCTTTTCCTTTCTCAAAGATAGACGCGCTTCTTCCTTACCATGCTTGAGGACATTTCCAAGCAAATTTTGTAAAATGCGATCCAGCAAGTCTTCATCAGTCCTCATTGTTAAACCAGCTTCAACCTTAAAATCAAGCGTGATATTTGCCGCCTGAAAAACATCATAATAAGCCAGAGTCTTTTTGGTGATAAAAGCTGAAAAATCCACTTCTTCCAGTTTCGGTTTGACAGCTCCTTCCATCAAACGACGGTATTCTAGGAGAGCCTCCAAACGTTTAGAAACTAAATCAAGATGCTGGGCTATTTTTTGTAAGGTTTCTGATTTATCTTCAGGAGATTTTATCAATTGTTGGGTGTAACCTGAAGCGATAGTCAGAGGTGTTCGAATATCATGGGCAATATTGCTGATGGCCATATCCAGAGTCTGCTTTTCCCTTTTCATAACCAACCGAGCTTGTTCTACTTCCTGAAATAGATTCTCAATCTGCTGGTAGAGTTGTAAAAAATGTTTGGAAAAAATGCTGATTCCGACTCTTTTCATACTACCTGTGAGAATCTTGTCTTCAATCTGTTGACTCAAGTTTTTAAGTGCTATATGGTAGCGAATCAATGCAATCGATAAAATAATTAGGAGTATCAGTAGGATAAAGATTATCATGTAGGTCATTGCTTGTCTCCTTTTAATCTTACACCAACTCCCCAGATGGTTTCAATATATTCTTGATTTGGGTCAAGCTGGTTTAATTTTTTACGAAGATTACTCAAATGCGTATTGAGGGTATTATCTCCAGGTAGATAGCTATCCTCCCAGACCAATTCATAAAGTTCTTCCTTGGTGAAGATCTTCTTAGGATGTTTAAGGAGAGTTTGGAGAATCAAGCATTCTTTCTTAGCAAGGCGAATGGATTCAGTAGTGTTTCCTATCTCAAAACTTTCTGCATCAAACTGGATATTTTTCAAATTTTGTGGCAGATTTTCAGTTTTTCCTAGTTCTATAGGCTGTTTTTCTACGCTTTGGCGTAATTGAACAGTAACTCTAGCAAAGACTTCGTCCAAATCAAAAGGCTTGACGATGTAATCATTGGCACCGTCTAAGAGATATTGACTGATTAACTTCTTATCACTCAAAGCCGTTAGCATAATGACTGGAGTTTGACTTTGTTCCCTAATGGATTTTAAAACCTGATCCCCATTTTTCCCGGGAAGCATGATATCTAGCAAAACGAGGTCAATCCCACCTTGGTCAAAACGCATGATTCCTTCTGTACCAGAAAAGGCTTGAAGCACCTCATGCTCCTCAGTAAGAAGTGTCCGCAAAATCTCTTGAATGTCACTATTGTCTTCAATAACCAATATCCTAGCCATAAATACCAACCTTTCTGCAACTATTATAGCATGTTTTATTGATAAAGCTTAAACAGAAAAGCTCCTCGCATCAAAGTGCGAGAAAGCCTTAGAGGGTTAAAATATAAAATCCACTTGATAGACAACATAGTATCCTTATAGTTGCTAATAAGAAGTTAGTCTAGCAGAATGAATTTCTCATTTCTCCCCTACTAGTCCGTAATGCGTTGATACATTTCGGGTCTTCTATCTCGAAACAAGCCCCAGTTTAGGCGTTCGCTTGCTCCCTTGTCTAGGTCATAGGTAGCTAACAGAACAACTTCTCCTTGTCTTTCAGCTTGCTCTAGAATAGCTCCTGTTTCATCCGTCATAAAGGATGAACCGTAGAAGTCAAGACTGGAACTCTGTCCACCATTTTCCTCACTTGGAGTGACTTCCTCTAATCCATAACGATTGGCTGCGATGACTGGAACAATATTTGCTGCTGCGTGTCCTTGCATGGTACGTTGCCAATGACCACAACTATCTGTATCCAAAATTGGCTCTGAACCGATGGCTGTAGGATAAAAGAGCAATTCAGCACCATTCAATGCAAGACAGCGCGCTGTTTCAGGGAACCATTGATCCCAACAGATACCAATCCCAATCTTGGCATAGCGAGTATCCCAGACCTTGAAACCAGTATTACCAGGCGTGAAATAGAACTTTTCTTGATAATAATGATCATCTGGTATGTGAGTCTTCCGATAAACACCCAGCACTTCCCCATCTGCATCGATGACGGCAATAGAGTTATACAAGACATTTCCATCTTTTTCATAGAAACTGATTGGTAAAACGACTTCTAGTTCCTTAGCAATCACCTTAAAATGCTGAATAGCTGTATTGTCTGTCACCGACTGGGCATGCTGGTAGTAGTCATACTGACGTTCCTGACAGAAATAAGGACGTTCAAACAACTCGGGCAAGAGAATAATTTGTGCACCTTGTTCTGCAGCCTGACGTACTAAACGCTCTGCGGTTTGGATATTTGTTGCCACATCCTTAGCGCATTGCATCTGAATGGCTGAAACTCTTACATTTCTCATCTTTTTCTCCTATTCTGGGATTTGTTGGGTGATACAGTGGATATTGCCACCACCTAAGAGAATATCTCTGGCTGGAATTCCGACAACTTTACGGTCTGGGAAACACTTACTGAGGATATCTAAGGCCACTTGGTCGTTTTTATCCTGAAACTGAGGAACTAGGACAGCCTTGTTGGTAATATAAAAGTTTACGTAGGAAGCCGCTAGTCGTTCACCTGCATATCGCTCTTCTTCACCTTCTTCATAGATGTAGCCTGGCAAATCCTCTTCTGTCACAACTTGTCGAATTGCAGGGATAGGCAATTTATGAATGGTAAACTTCCGTCCTTTTGCATCTGTTTCCTTTTCTAAAAGCTCTAAATCAGCTACAGACATGGCATACTGAGGATCATTTTCGTCGTCTGTCCAAGCCAAAACAAGCTCAGCAGGACCAACGAAGGCAGCAACATTGTCAACGTGTTCATTGGTTTCATCCTGATAAATACCATAAGGAAGCCAGATAACTTTTTCAGCTCCAAGGCTCTCTAATAAGGTGTTTTCGATTTCCTCTTTACTGAGATGAGGATTGCGACCAGGACTAAGCAAGCAATTTTCAGTCACGAGAATGGTTCCTTGACCATCGCTATGTATCGCTCCGCCTTCTAGGACAAAAGGTTTGGCATCATAAACAGGCATTTCCAAGATCTTAGCAAAACGACTAGCTACTTGGTCATCATCTTCATAATCTTGATAAAGACCATCTACAGCTCCACCCCAAGCATTGAAAGACCAATCAACTGCCAACTTTTCCCTTTTATCATTGAGGAGAATGGTCGGTCCTGTATCTCTAGCCCAGGCATCATTGGTGGGAATGTCTAAATAAACAACCTTGTCTCCAAGATAAGATTGGGCTTCAGATAGATAATCTTGCTCCACCAAAAGATAGACTCTTTCCCCTTGAGCAATAGTTTTGATAATCTGGCTAAATACTGCTTTAGCAGCTTTTCCTTGAAAGGGCCATGAACCTGATCGAGTCGGCCATATCATGAGGGTACCATGATGGGGTTCGTACTCTGCTGGCATACGATAGCCTAATTTTTTTGGACTGTCCATCATGATAATCTCCCTTTAAAGTCTTGATATCCGAAGGCTTTGACTAAGCTGCAGTCACCCTGTTCGTCCATGAGATAGAGACTTGGCAATCCAATACCGTTGAAGGTATTATTTTTGACAAATGAGTAAATAGCCATGTCTTCAAAATAAAGTCTGTCACCAATTTCTATTGGACTTTCAAAGCTATAATCACCAATCACATCGCCCGTCAGACAGGTATTGGAAGAAAGTCTATAGGTATGGGCTTTTTCTTGTGCTTCATAGCCATCTCTCAATGGTGGTCGATAAGGCATCTCAAGTACATCCGGCATATGACAGGTAGCTGAAGCATCCAAGACCAGCGTTTCAATCCCATTTTCGACAATATCCAGAACCTCTGTTGCTAAATAGCCAGCATTAAGAGCAATGGCTTCACCTGGCTCGATATAAACTTCAAGATTGTATGTTTCTCGGATACGCTTGATTTCTGAAATCAGCAAATCCACATCGTAACCTTCTCTTGTGATGTGGTGTCCGCCCCCCATATTGAGCCATTTGACCTCATGTAAGTACGAACCAAATTGCGCTTCTACTGCTTTCAAAGTTGTCTCTAAATCATCTGCTCCCTGCTCGCAAAGGGTATGAAAATGAAGTCCGTCAACCAAATCTAGCAAATCACTCGGAATCTTGTCTAAAGTAACTCCGAAACGGGATCCAGGGGCGCAAGGATCATAGAGAGCGTGATCTCCTTGGGTTGAACATTGAGGGTTGAGGCGTAAACCAACACTGATACCAGCCTCCCGACAACGAGGCCCATGTTTACGCAATTGTCTCTCAGAGTTAAAGACGATATGGTCTGTTATCTCTAACAATTCCTCCAAGTCTGCATCCTTAAAGGCTGGCGCAAAAACATGGACTTCCCCCGGAAACTCTTCTCTAGCTAACTTAGCCTCATAAAGTCCACTAGCAGTCGTACCAGATAGATACTGGCTAATCATGGGATAGGTTTTGTAGAGGGAATATGCCTTCTGGGCAAGCAAAACCTTGCAACCAGCTTCTTCTTGAACATATTGTAAAATGCGGCAATTGGCTTCTAACTTAGCCAAGTTAATGACATAGGCTGGTGTTGGTACTTGTTCTAGCTTCATTAGTCCACCATTTGTGGATTTTCAACCACAATCCAAGGCAACCCATACTCATTCAAAGCTTCCATGAATGGATCTGGATCCAATTCTTCAAGATTATACACTCCAGCTTGTTTCCAAGTACCGTTCATAACCAATTTTGTCCCAATCATAGCTGGAACGCCTGTCGTGTAAGAAATGGCTTGTGAACCAACCTCTGCGTAGCATTCCTGATGGTCGCAAACATTGTAGATGTAGATGGTCTTTTCAACGCCATCTTTTACACCTGTAAAGATACATCCAATATTGGTTTTACCTACAGTGCGCGGTCCAAGGCTAGCAGGATCTGGAAGCAAGGCTTTCAAAAATTGAATTGGAACAATTTCTTGGCCGTTAAAGTTAATGGTATCAGTACGAAGGAGCCCTACATTTTCCAAGCATTTCATATGCGTTAGATAAGATTGACCAAAAGTCATAAAGAAACGAATACGTTTGACACCTGGAATGTTTTTCGCCAATGATTCAATTTCTTCGTGGTGAAGGAGATACATGTCTTTTTGTCCAACTTGAGGGAAATCGTACTCGCGCTTGATTGACATAGCTTCCACTTCGACCCATTTTCCATCTTCCCAGTAAGAACCTGGCGCAGAAACCTCGCGTAGATTGATTTCTGGGTTAAAGTTTGTCGCAAATGGATAACCGTGGTCACCACCATTACAGTCTAAAATGTCGATATAGTGGATTTCATCAAAATAATGTTTGAGGGCATAGGCTGAAAAGACACTAGTCACACCTGGATCAAATCCAGAACCAAGAAGAGCGGTTAATCCAGCTTCTTTGAATTTCTCCTGATAAGCCCATTGCCATGAGTAGTCAAAGTAGGCTGTAAAACCAAGTTCCTTGCAACGTTTCTCATAAATAGCACGCCATTCAGGATCTTCTGTATCCTCAGCCTCATAGTTGGCGGTATCGATATAGTGGACTCCTGTTGCCAAACAAGCATCCATGATGGTCAAGTCTTGATAAGGCAAAGCTACGTTCAAAACAGCTTCTGGCTTGTAGCTTTCAATCAAGGCAATCACTTCTTCTACCTTGTCAGCGTCAAGAGCAGCTGTCTCAATCTTTGTACTTGTTTTGCCTTCTAGCTTCGCTTTCAAGTCATCGCATTTTGACTTAGTACGGCTAGCAATCATAATCTCTGTAAAGGTTTCGCTATCTTGACAAATCTTTGAAATAGCAACTTGGGCAACGCCCCCACATCCAATAACTAATAAACGACTCATTTTTTTCCTTCCTCTTCTTCTAAAATGTCCTCAACATACTTGGGTAACATAAAGGCTCCCACGTGTAAGTTTGCAGTATAGTATTCTGTGAAAAGCTGGCGTTTTTTCCAGCCTTCCTTGTCAAAATCTTTGACAGGATGGTATTTTTTTGATGCAAATCCAAACAACCAATAGCCAGCTGGGCTAGTTGGAATATGGGCTTGATAAACTCGACTGATTGGAAAGGCTTGATTAACCTTGCGGTGCATGCTACGGCAAGCTGACTCATCCTCGTCAAAGAAGGGACTCCCATGCTGGTAAATCATGATGCCGTCTTCTTTCAAGGCTCTGTAACTGTTGCCGTAAAATTCCTTGGTAAAGAGCCCTTCCGTATGTCCAAATGGATCTGTCGCATCGTTGATAATGATATCGTAATCATCTTCGCAGTTTCGCAAAAAGCGTAGCCCATTTTGGTAGTAAATGGTAACACGAGGATCATCTAGCCCTGCAGCAAAATCTGGGAAATACTCACGACAGACTTCAACTAGCATCTCATCCGGTTCCACAATATCGATTTGTTCCAATTCTGGATACAGTGTCAAAACTTGGGCAACACCACCGTCGCCACCTCCAATAACCAAGACTTTCTTGGGATTTGGGTGGACAGCCATGGGAACGTGAACAGTCATTTCGTTGTAGACAAAGTCATCCGCATCTGAGAACAAGACGTGCCCATTTAAAATTAGTATTTTCCCAAAAGCTGGCGTATCCAAGACTTCGATATCCTGCCATTCACTTTTACCAGCGTAGAGTTGCTTGGCTGTTCTCAGGGACAATTTGACATCTGGAGTATGAACTTCAGAAAACCATAAATCCATCTAGTTCTCCTTTCTCTTAATGACGTTGATATGATTGACCTCAGGATCTTCCGTCCCTTGGAGGGAGCAACCACGTTCCTTGGCAAATTGGATATAATCGACAATTTCTCGTGTAATGCGTTCTCCAGGAGCCAAGATAGGAATACCTGGAGGATAGCACATGACAAATTCCCCACAGACTTGTCCAACAGATTCGTCTAAAGACAAACTTCTTCTCTCTGAATAGAAGGCTTCTTGTGGAGACAGCACTAACTCGGGCTGGATATATTCTCCAGCTATCAAGTCTTTCCCATCTCGTGAATAGAGTCTCTTGATATCAGCCAAAGCACCGACCAAGCGCTCGATGTCTTGGATACGGTCACCAATCGAAATATAGGCCAAGATATTGCCAATATCACCAAACTCAATCTGAATGTCGTATTCGTCTCGTAGGAGGTCATAAACCTCGATACCTGTTAAGCCAATACCCTGAGTGTAAACTGACAGCTTGGTTACGTCAAAATCGCAAACGGAAACACTATCTATTAACTCTTTTGAGTAGGCATAGTAGCCACCGATAGCATTGATTTCACGACGAGCATACTCTGATAACTCAATGACTTTCTCAAAAGACTCTTTACCACGTAGAGCCAAGTTACGACGCGAAATATCCAAACTAGCCATCAACAAATAAGAGGCGGAGGTTGACTGGGTCAGGTTGATAATCTGACGTACGTATTCAGGATTCATCTGCTTCCCGATTAAAAGAAGCGAACTTTGTGTCAAACTCCCACCAGACTTATGCATAGAAACTGCTGCCATATCAGCACCTGCATCCATAGCAGAAATTGGAAGTTTATCTGTAAAATGCAAATGTGCTCCGTGGGCCTCATCTATCAAAACCATCATGCCCGCTTCATGAGCCATTTCCGTTAGACCCTTGAGGTCTGAACAGATTCCGTAGTAAGTAGGATTGTTAATCAAAATGGCCTTGGCATCTGGATGCTCCTTTATGGCCTGGGCTACTCGGTCGTTTTCAAGACCTAAAGCGATACCAATTTTAGGATCCACACTCATCTCGATATAGATGGGAATGGCACCACATAGAACCAGCGCATTAATAGCAGATTTATGGAGATTACGTGGCAAAATAATCTTATCTCCAGCCTTGCAGGTAGAAAGAATCATAGTCTGCACCGATGAAGTTGTTCCCCCTATCATGAGAAAGGCATGGGCTGCTCCAAAAGCATCCGCCGCCAGCTCCTCTGCATCCCGAATGATCGAAATGGGATGCCCTAAATTATCCAAGGGTTTCATCGAATTAACATCAATGCCTACACATTTTTCACCTAGCAGTTCGACAAGTTCTGGATTTCCCCGTCCACGCTTGTGACCTGGAACATCAAAGGGAACAATCCTTTTCTTGCGTAACTTCACCATGGCTTCATAAATTGGGGCTTGATTTTGATCTAACTCTTTCAAGACACACTCCTTTCAATATTTTTAGGACCTTATGAAAACTAAGGAACTAAAGGTTGACTCATGAAAAAAGAGCAGGTTTTCACCTGCTCTGCAATCTTCTGACGTGTTTATTTTGGTTTCTGTTGAGTATGTCTGTTCCCGATGTTTCCTAACTCTCTAGTAGCAAATATTACGTACTTTATTGATCGTTTCACAAGATGACGTGTGCTTTCACCACACTAAAAATTTATGAATTAGGACAAACGTCCTAACATCAACTTATAAAAGTAGGCTTTTAACCCTATCAATAATGTGGTTTTTCAACCACGCTTCGGCATTCAACCCTGCCTGTCCGTAGGCATTTTTTACTCGGGTTTATATTTGCTAGAAAACATCATCTCATTTTCTAAGCTTTATTACTATATCATGTTTCCAAGAACTTGTAAAGCGTTTTACGAAAAAAATATAAAAAAGTTCGCAAAATATTTGGATTTTATTTGATTTAATACTCATTATTCTCTTGCAAACGATTATAAAGTGAACAAAATGTTTATCGTATTTAATTTAAAATTCTTTATGCTATTCTATACTCAGTACCCTCGGTGTTTGATCTATCAGAAAAAATGCTGAAATTTCTACATCATTAGAATCGTGCAACTTTTTTCAGACAGTTTTAAAAGATTGATTTCCTTATATTTTTCCTTTATACTGGATAAAAAGGAGAATAATATGTCAGAAACAAATCACGAAATTGATTCAAATTTTGCAGGTCGTTTAAATATCCTGCGTGCGGGCGTTCTTGGTGCCAATGATGGGATTATTTCCATTGCTGGTGTGGTTATCGGGGTTGCCAGTGCCACGACCAATATCTGGATTATCTTTTTATCAGGCTTTGCGGCTATCTTGGCTGGTGCCTTTTCTATGGCTGGTGGGGAGTACGTATCCGTTTCAACTCAAAAAGATACCGAGGAAGCAGCCGTTGCGCGTGAGCAAGTCTTGCTAGACCAAGATATAGAGTTAGCTAAAAAGTCTCTCTATGCTGCCTATATCCAAAATGGAGAATGTGAAACCTCTGCCCAACTCTTGACCAACAAGGCCTTTCTTAAAAATCCACTCAAGGCTTTAGTAGAGGAAAAATACGGGATTGAGTATGAAGAATTTACCAATCCTTGGCATGCTGCTATCTCTAGCTTTGTTGCCTTTTTCCTTGGAAGTTTGCCTCCAATGCTGTCAGTAACTATTTTCCCAAGTGAATACCGCATTCCTGCTACTGTCCTTATCGTCGGTGTGGCCCTTCTTCTCACTGGTTACACTAGTGCCAAACTTGGAAAAGCCCCAACCAAAACAGCTATGATTCGGAACCTAGCTATTGGTCTTTTAACCATGGGAGTTACCTTCTTGCTCGGTCAACTTTTCAGCATTTAATACTCTTCGAAAATCTCTTCAAACCACGTCAGCGTTGCCTTGCCGTACTCAAGTATAGCCTGCGGCTAGCTTCCTAGTTTGTTCTTTGATTTTCATTGAGTATAAAATACAAGAAATACCTCGATTTTGAAGTCGAGGTATCTTTTTTACATTTGCACAATTTTACGATAACTTCTAGAAGTAATCATGAAAATCAGCACATAGGCGATGAGGAAGATAGCGCAGATAGACAAGGTCACAATCAACATCATATTCGTATCTATTACACCAATCACTTTTAAAATCAGACTAAGCATATGGTAGGCAAAGGCGAGATGTATGAAGGCAAAAAGCAAAGGAAGGAAGAAAACAGTTAAAACCTGTTTGTTGATGGTTTGCTTGATTTGCTTTTGATCTAAACCGACTTTCTGCAAGATAATAAAGCGTTCACGATCTTCATAACCTTCAGAAATTTGTTTGTAGTAGATGACCAGAACAGTTCCGACCATAAAGATAATGGATAGGAAAATACCGATAAAGAAGACACCACCAAAGAGGGCACTCATCTGAGTACTAGCATCTGATAAATTACTACCATAAACATAGCTACCTTCCGTGTTTAATTGAGCATTAAATTGATCGAGGTATTTATCATACTCGTCAGCGACCTTGAGTTGTTCTTCTTCACTGGCATTTACATTCATACCACCGTAAAACTGATTATAGATAGCCGAATCTGGGAATTGATCCAAAAAGGCTTGTAAATCAGGTACAACAAGATAATTGTAATCAGCAGTCAAAATATTAAACTGATTTGGGACATGGTTGACAATAAAATCTTTATTAAATTCTTCTTTGACAGAAAATTGATGATCATTCAGAATTAGAGTTTTCTGTTCTTTAACTCCCTCATTCTTGGCAAAGAGTCCGACCTCATTTCCTGATAGAGACAGTTTTTGACCAGTCATATTTTCATAATCTTTTTGGTCAAATACCATAAAAACTGTTGTGGGTTGGACACGATTTTGTCCTTTTTCAAAAAGTGTTAACTTATTTCCTTCTTGGTTTGCAACACCAAAGTAAGTATAACGAATTACTTCTTTCTCTTTAATCTTATAACCTTTGTCACTTGCAAACTGGCTCAAGAGTTTGTCCAAATCTTCTTTTTCAACATTTTGTCCTGAAACCCCAAAATCATGAGGATTTAGAACTTTTTTAAAGGATTCTGCGGAATTGAAAATGCTTGTCGCTGCTGACATGGTTACTAAAACCATTGTTGACAAAATAGCGATAGTTGCTAGTCCAACTGCATTTTTCTTCATACGGAAAATCAAGTTGGAAACAGATATGAGGTTATTAGGTTGGTAATAGTATTTCTTGTTTTTCTTTAAGATTTGAAGGAAAACGGTAATACCTGCATTGAACAAGAGATAAGTACCAAAGATAACCAGCAAAACAGCTATGAAGAAGGTTGTTAAGGCTGTAAGAGGATCTTTTACCGTAAGGGCAAGATAATAGCCAATCCCTAAACTAATCGAACCAAGAATCGTTTGGAGAGGTAGGAAACGACCTTTTTTCTCTCCGCTTGCTTTCTCACGCGAGAGCTGGAGGGCATTCATACGGGCGATTCGAAGGGCATTCAGGAACATGAGGCCTAGAAAAATCAAACCAAAGACAACAAGTACTGTAATGACAACTTTCATCTGGAAGGTAGCGACCAGCTCAACCTTCAATTTCATCAGTTTGAGCAAGAAAGCGAAAATTAACTTGTCAAACAAGGCTCCAATACCGATACCTGCTCCAACAGTTAGAATCCCAAATAGCACTAACTCCTTAAAGGTCATACTGATCAGGTGACGTTTCTCCAAGCCCAACATGCCATAAATTCCTAGTTCCTTGGAACGGTTCTTCATGACAAAACTATTGGCATAGAGGACGATAATGGCTGACGCAAGGGTGACGACAAACATACCAAATCCAAGTGTAGCCTGAATGGTTGTTCCTCCACGGATTTCAGCAATCTTGGGATTGAAGGTTAGAGAGTAAAAGAGATAGGTGACAGTGACTGCCAAGAGAACAGCCAGCGCAAAAGGATAGTAGAGTTTGCGGTTTTTAATCAAGTTCGATACCGCTAACTTATTGGTTAATCGAAACATACTAATTCACCTCGCTTGCCATGACAGTCAAGGTATCAGAGATTTCTTGGAACATCTGACGCTCTGTCTTCTCTCCACGGTAGATTTGATTGTAAAGAATGCCGTCTTTGATAAAGAGCACACGCTTAGCCCTGCTAGCTGCTGCTGTTGAGTGGGTTACCATGAGAATGGTTTGACCTCGCTCATTGATTTCATCAAAGACATCAAGTAAGGCTGCAGATGACTTGGAATCAAGGGCTCCTGTTGGCTCATCCGCAAGGAGAATTTCAGGTTCTGTGATGATGGCGCGTGCTACTGCTACCCTTTGTTTTTGTCCACCAGAGATTTCATAAGGGTACTTCTCTTGCAATTGGTTGATACCTAGATTCTCGGCTGTCACCACCAATTTCTTCATCATCTCCGTAATAGGTCTTCTTGACAAGACAAGCGGAAGCAAGATATTGTCTTTTACAGAGAGAGTATCTAGCAAGTTAAAGTCTTGGAAGACAAAGCCCAATTTTTCACGACGGAAGCTAGAGGCCTGTGAATTTTTAATGGTTGCGGTGTCAGTTCCATTCAAGTAAACCTGACCACGTGTTGGTTTGTCCAGCATAGCTAGGATATTGAGAAGAGTTGATTTACCAGAACCAGACTCACCCATGATAGCAACGTAGTCACCCTTTTCTACGGTAAAGTGAATATCCTTGAGGGCCTCTACTTGATTGCCCTGAAAACGAGTTTTATAAATTTTTTGAACGTGTTTTACATCTAAAAGTGTCATGAGAATCTCCTTTCTTAATATCCCATCAAATGAAATGTTGCTTGCATCATAGCGCATCCCAGCTGAACACGCTCGATATCTTTGTGGCTTGGTTTTCTTGTTTTCTTCTGTAAGATTTGTTTCATGATGTTACTCCTTTGTTCTTTATGAGTCTAGTTTACATCAAAAAAAGACCGCTTGCCATAACCTAACCTTACAAAAGAGACTTTAATCTTACATTTTTGTAAGATTGGGAGAAATGTAGGCAAAATTACTTATAAAATAATTTGATTTCTTATTTTTAAAATTGTAAAATATAAGTGTGAAAAGGCTTACTTTGGAAAGGAGGAAGCGGGAACTAACATTTGAGTAAGCTTACCTAGATAACATACCATTAAATTTAACACTTGCAAGTTGTTCAACCTATAAGAAAAGAAGGGGCACTTTAATGAAACACAAAGAACATATACTCATCGGACTTCTCTATCTCCTCTCTCCATTCATCGGTCAGCTCTTAGTTAAACAGACATACTTTATCGGTACACAATTTACAGCTACTGCTTATGCTATTTGCTGGCTATCAGTTGTTATCAGCATCCACCATTTTTCAAAAAATGTATTGTCTCAGCATGAAAAATCAGATTAGAAACATGAGTTCAAAAACATGATTTTAGTTTATAGATAAAGTTGGAAAAATATTATTAAAAGTAAAAAAGCTTTAAATCAAGCAGTTTAGACTATTGATTTAAAGCTTTTTGCTTATTCCAAATCTTCTGTAGAATCTCACCAAAACCATCCTTCGTTATCGTCAATAGCTTGGGCTTCTTTGCGTTTGCGTGGGCCTGTTCCGTACATTTCTGCTTCAATTTCTTCCTTGGTTGGCATGATAGAAGCTAGGATGATATAGATAATCACGCCAAGTCCAAAGTTTGCAACTGTAAAAATGGCAAACAAGAAACGAACAAGAGTAACATCAAAGTTCCACTTGTCTGACAGACCTGCCAGAACTCCTGAAATCATGCGATTTCGTCTCATTTTATAAAATTTACTGTTCATGATATTTCCTCTTTCTGCTAGGTTAGACATAGTATAACACGGGTAGGCTCGGCTTTCATCAGTCCTCAGGCTGATTTATTAGTAGCAATTTACCTCGACAAAGTCCACAGCGATAGCGTTTGGTATCAATCCTTCGCTTGCGATGATACCTTTGCTGGCAGGATTGGCAACGATAGAGCTTGAGTGGTTTGGAGTTGCTATTTGGCAAGGTTGGTACAAAGCGTAATCCATCCACTGCTTTCAAAAGTTCCTTAAAATGCCGATCCTTGTGTTGATAGCCCTTCCCTTGAAAATAGAGGTGATAATGACAGAGTTCATGTCGGACAATTTTCCTAAAAACATCCAGACCCAATTCCTGATAAACCTTGGGATTAAAATCCAAATGCCCATCTTTTGGGAAAAATCGCCCACCTGTCGAACGTAGACGCCTATTCCACTGGGCATGATGGATAAAAGGTCTGCCGAAGTCTTCAAGTGAAACCTGCTTAACGTAATCAGTCAGTTTCATTTGGAGCCAGGAGCGACAGATTGACTTTTTCACGTTCAGTATCAATTTTCTTAACCCAGACTGTCACCAAATCTCCGACAGACACCACTTGGCTAGGATGTTTGATAAATTTGCGGCTCATATGGGAAATATGAATCAGACCGTCCTCATGAATCCCAATGTCAACAAATGCACCGAAATCAACGACGTTACGCACCACACCCTCTAGCTTCTGTCCAACCACTAAGTCTTTGATATCCAGGACATCTTGGCGAAGCACAGGTGCGTCAAAGGAATCACGGAAATCTCGACCTGGTTTGAGAAGATCGGCAATGATATCTTTAAGAGTTTCTGGACCAAGGTCTAGCTCTTGCGCCATATCTTTGACTGAAATCGACTTGAGTTTGCTTTGGGCTTCTTCATTCAAGTCTGTAATGTCCAAACGTTTGAAAAGTTCCTTAACGGCAGCGTAATTTTCTGGGTGAACTCCTGTATTATCAAGGATATTGCTACTTTCAGGGATACGAAGGAAACCAGCAGCCTGTTCAAAGGCCTTGGCCCCCAGACGCGGAACTTTCTTGATTTGGGCGCGTGAAGTGATTTTTCCTTCCTCCTCACGGTATTTGACAATATTTTCAGAGATGGTTTTATTGAGTCCAGCGACATGGGAGAGAAGAGCTGGGCTGGCTGTATTGACATTGACACCGACTTGGTTTACCACTGTATCGACAACAAAGTCCAGACTCTCAGATAGTTTCTTCTGACTGACATCGTGTTGGTATTGACCGACACCGATTGACTTAGGATCGATTTTGACCAATTCCGCAAGGGGATCTTGCAAACGACGGGCGATAGAAATAGCAGAGCGTTTTTCAACGGTCAAATCTGGAAACTCCTGACGAGCTAATTCACTAGCAGAATAGACAGAAGCACCACTTTCATTGACGATAACATAGCTGACTTCAGGGAAATCTTTCAGAACTTCCGCCACAAAGGCTTCACTTTCACGACTAGCAGTACCATTTCCGATGGCAATAATCTCTACACCGTATTGCCCAATCAAATCTGCCAAATCTTTCTTTGCTTCATCGATTTGACGAGCTGATGCTGGTTTAACGGGATAAATGACCTGAGTTGTCAGCATTTTTCCTGTTGCAT
This sequence comes from Streptococcus mitis, assembly GCF_047464945.1. Lineage (GTDB taxonomy): Bacteria > Bacillota > Bacilli > Lactobacillales > Streptococcaceae > Streptococcus > Streptococcus mitis_EA. The sequence continues at coordinate 277,358 of NZ_JASHAX010000001.1, forward strand.
CCACGACAGCTAGCTTGGCACCTGTACGAAAGGCAGGGTCAAATCCAAGAACCACGCGCCCTTTCAGTGGAGCAACTAAGAGCAGATTGCGCAGATTGTCAGAAAAGAGTTGAATAGCTCCCTCTTCTGCCTTTTCAGTTAATTCTGTCCGAATACGGCGCTCGATAGCAGGCAAAACTTTTTTCTTAACTGACTGTTGAACAACTTCATCAATATAGGCATTTTTCACCTTGAAACGAGCTGCAAAGAAAGCTAGAATACGGTCCGTCGCATGTTCAAAACCGACCTTCAAGACACCTAGCTTCTCCCCACGATTGAGGGCTAAGGTACGATAACCCTGCATATTTCCAACCGTCTCTGAAAAATCATAATAAATCTGAAAAACCTGCTTTTCATCAAGACTTTCATCCTTGACTTGAGAAGTGAGTTTAGAGTGTCTCAGCACTTCCTGATAAGTCATGGAACGCAAGGTCACATCTTCCGATAAGGCTTCGACCAAGATATCAACTGCACCAGCCAAGGCCTCCTTACCAGTCGCAAATCCTTCACAGACAAACTTTTCAGCCTCTTTATCTAAGTCCGCTACATTCTGCAAAATCAAGCGAGCAAGAGGGAATAGTCCAGCTTCACGGGCAATGGTTGCCTTGGTCCGACGTTTTTCCTTGTATGGAAGATAGAGTTCTTCTACATCTGCTAATTTTTCGGCTGCTAAGATAGCTTCTTCCAATTCCTTGGTCAGCTTGCCTTGTTCTTGAATCTTGGCCAAGACAGCTTCCTTACGGTCGTTGAGGTTGGTCAGACTTTTATCCAAGTCAATAATAGCCTTAATCGCCACCTCATCCAAACTACCAGTCATGTCCTTGCGATAACGCGCGATAAAGGGAATAGTCGCCCCTTCAGCTGTCAAACTTAGAACAGTATCGATTTGCTTTAACGTCACTCCCAAATCTTGGGAGATTTTTTCATATTTTTTATCCATGAATCTATTATACCATAAGCTAAACGTTTCAAATTAGCTCACACAATATTTAAAAACAATACTTGGAGAATGAATTTATATTCTATAGCACAATAACTTGTACTTAGAGAGCATTACCGCCTTTTTTGAACCAAGCCATAATATCAAAAGTATTTAATGGATCAGGCATAATAGCTAGTTCTGGGCCGCGTATAGTTGAGAAGGTTGCAATTTAATTCTAATAGTTTACAGAAGGACTAGTGATTAATTTCACTGTTTTTATTTTTTACAAAACGCTTTATAAAGCTATTTGTTGAAGTTAACGAATCAATTTTCAGAGCAAATAAAAAAATCGCAAGCCTGAGCCTGCGGTGGGGATAATCTTTTTTGAAATTTTTAAACCAAAAAGGAGCATTTAAGCTCCATCCTTTGAAATAACGGACACTTGGCTGGTCGGTGTACCCAGCATCTCAGATACCTTTTTCAAGGTGCGGCAGGAACCTTTCTGCCCTCAAATGTCTTTCGTTAATGTTATTCTAGCACTATCTACTTTTTTTGTCAAGTTTTCTCAATCTACCAGACTTAATACGACTTTGTAACTTGTAATCTTGTAAACGATACATGGTCGGAACATAAAAGAAATTACCACTTTTATGTAACTTAATCGCAACAAGAACATTATTATCAAATCTTTTTACATATTCAAAACTGGCGTCTTTCTCTCGTGGATTGATGCCGACGAAATCTGGATTCCTTAGTATGAGTTCCAGGTCTTCAATATGATGAATCACATCATTGTGATGGCGTTTTATCATATGGCTTCTTAAACCGTCTTTGTTAACCTTGATATCACTGGCTTCAAGAACAATATTAAAAATTTCTTTTACTTCGTCGGTCACCTGACCGATTTTTTCGTGTTCCATCATTTCCTCCGTTATTCCACAACTATTATATCACAAACATGATGTATATTAGGATATATCAAGCTCTATTATTCGTTAGATACTCAATTTTAACTTTTCACTTTTCCTCAAAATAATAGTATAATAGAGGTAGAATTTAGAATCGAGGTACACCTATGGCTGTAAAATTTACAAAACGAGACGACTTGGACAAAATGTTTGAAGAGTTTGCTAAACTCCCAGATTTGAAACAGGTCACTTTCCCTGATGACAAAGAGAAAAAAGCCAAAGCAGAAAAGAAAAACTAGATGACTGCTTTCCAACAACTCCCATCTAGCGTGCTTCAGACTGGGGCTATTTTTCTCTCTATAATCATTGAAGCCCTACCCTTCGTTCTGATAGGAAGTATTGTTTCAGGACTAATTGAGGTCTATATCACACCTGACAAGGTTTATCATTTTCTCCCTCGAAATCGTTGGGGGAGAATCTTTTTTGGGACCTTTGTCGGTATACTTTTCCCTTCTTGTGAATGTGGGATTGTCCCCATTATCAATCGTTTTCTGGAAAAGAAGGTTCCCAGTTACACGGCTGTTCCCTTTCTTGTAACAGCACCTGTTATCAATCCCATTGTTCTCTTTGCGACCTATTCTGCCTTTGGCAACTCCTTCCATATCGCCCTGTTACGAGCTCTGGGTTCCATCATTGTGGCTGTAATACTAGGAATTTTTCTAGGATTTTTCTGGCAAGAACCCATTCAGAAAGAAAATCGTATGGCCTGTCATGAACATGATTTTTCTCACTTGAGTTCTGCAAAAAAAGTTTTTCAAGTCTTTGTGCAGGCCATTGATGAATTTTTTGACACGGGACGTTATTTAGTATTTGGCTGTCTCTTTGCCTCTGTTATACAGGTTTATGTTCCGACACGGATTCTGACCTCTATCAGTGCGACTCCTCTTTTTGCCATCCTGCTCCTGATGCTTTTGGCCTTTCTTCTGTCGCTCTGTAGTGAGGCGGATGCCTTTATCGGGGCTTCTCTTCTCTCAAGTTTCGGCTTGGCACCAGTTCTGGCCTTTCTCGTTATTGGTCCAATGCTGGATATCAAAAATATTCTCATGATGAAAAATTACTTGAAAGCACGATTTATCAGTCACTTCATAACGATTGTCACTCTTGTCGTCTTAGTGTATTCTCTCTTGATTGGAGTCATCCTATGATTCGATTTTTAGTTTTAGCTGGCTATTTTGAACTGACTATTTACCTCCATCTGTCGGGCAAATTAAACCAGTACATCAACATGCACTATTCCTATTTGGCCTATATTTCCATGGTGCTTTCCTTTATCTTGGCTATTGTTCAATTGTATATCTGGATGAAGCAAGTCAAAACCCACAGTCATCTGAACAGCCGATTAGCGAAGGTGATGAGTATTGCTCTTCTGGTCATTCCGATTGTCGTTGGCCTAACTTTCCCAACTGTTAGCTTGGATTCTCAGACCGTTTCTGCCAAAGGCTATCATTTCCCCTTATCAGAAGGAACGGATCAAGCCATTCAGACCAGTGAAGGGACGACAAGCCAATACTTGAAACCAGATACCAGTTCTTATTTTTCAAAATCAGCCTATGAAAAGGAAATGCGAACGGCGGCGGATAAATACTTGTCCCAAGATAGTATTCAGATCACCAACGAAAACTATATGGAAGTCATGGAAGCTATCTACGACTATCCAGATGAATTCGAGGGCAAGACAGTCCAGTTCACAGGCTTTGTCTACAATGACCCCAGTCATGCCAATAGCCAATTCCTGTTCCGCTTCGGCATTATTCACTGTATCGCAGATTCCGGTGTGTATGGATTACTGACCGAGGGAAATACCCGGCAGTATGAGAACAACACCTGGATAACAGCCAAAGGAAAACTGGTCAATCACTACCATAAAGAACTCAAACAAAACCTCCCAACCTTGGAAATCGACAGCTTTACCAAAATCGATAAACCAGAGAATCCCTATGTTTATCGCGTGTTTTAAAAAGCAAACCAAGTTCATAAAAAACTCTAAGCAGGCAGAGCCTGATAACTCATGACAGAAAAAGAAGTTTATCTTATAATGAAGATGAACAATACCAATCCATGGTGCTTAATAGGGCTTTTCCTAGCCTCTACAAAAAAATGGATGAACAAGAGTCATGAGATAACTCGAATATGTCTTGAGCATGAAAATATCTTACTAGTAGCCTCTTGTTCTATTGTTCAAATAGTTAACAGGAGGTTTTTATAATGGAAGTCATGATTGAAACGTGTTTGTATTTTTTTGAATCAGTAACTATTCCAATTTATCTATCTTGAAATAAATAAAATCCCTTTGTAATACTATAAAAAATAACTAACAAAGAAATAACTATAAGACTCGGTTGCCAGAAACCTGATATATCTACTAAACTACGGCCTAAAAATCGGCCAATAACGCTAACTAAAATTAAAATAATTAAATTGAAAATTACTGACACTAATAAAATTAACACCGAATGTATTATTGCTTCGCCTATACGTATTTTAAAAAGTTGTAATCTTGACACTCCCAGTGTCTTTAACTGTTTAATGTCCTCAATATCTTTATTAGAAGATAAAATTGTAAGAGAAATAGAACTAGTAATAATCAGAATAATTGGAGCAGACATATAAGCAATAAAGGAAGCTCTTGCTTCGTTTACTCCGTTTGCTGTATTCATGAATGAATACATATTTTGGGTGTAAAGAATAAACCCAGAAATGAGAGTTGCTCCCATGCTCATTGAAGTTTGTATACTTTTCAAATAGCTAGGATTGGATAGTAGATTCCAAAATCCTGTATTAATTACATAATTTTCAGTTGGAAATATCCTCATTAAAAATTTTATTAGAAACATTTGAATTGATGGAGATAGTGATTGAATAATAAGAATGTGAATAATTAATAAAAATAATATTATGCTTGACTGTTTTTCAATTATTTCTTTGTTTCTGATAAATCCTGCTGAAACAATAGAACCTATACATAGTAACCATAGGAATAAACGAACAGAGATGTTAACAAATCCAGTTACTGTTACTTTTCTTTTTTTCTTTTTTAGTTTTAATATTGACGATATTTTAAGTATTCGCCTTGAATAAAAGTAAGCCCCTATCCCGACAATTGTTGGGACTATAAAAACACTCAATAAAATTGATTGAATGTTGGCTGTAATAACTAAATCAGGTAACTCATCTCTTCCTAATAAATTTTGTAAAAATTTGTAGTAACTATCTGCCATGATAAATGAAAGTATTGTACCAATACTACTAACAATCACTGCCATTAAATAAAACTGTCCAGATACTAATAAAGATAGCTGAGTTCTGCTTGCGCCTAAGATAGCCCATAATTGGTAATCCTTTTTAAAGATATCTATTAGCAGTCTTATAGTATTTGAAATAAGGAAAAATAGAGTAGTCCCGCCAAAAATTATTAGCATTTGAAAAAGTTGTGAAGCGTTAATATTAGCAGTCTTTATTGAACTAGCAATACCAAATAAAGATGTTCCAACAATCAGGCTAGATACAAATAGTAATGGTATTGTTCCTAACCATTGTCTTTTTGAGTACTGAAATTGGTAAATGATTAATTTTAGCATAATAAATCCTCCTCAAATTAATCTTTACTACTTTCAAGTGCTTGGTAGAGTTCCTCAGCTGAAGGTTTAATAATTTGTCGAGATATTTTTCCGTCTTTTAAAATGAGTGCTCTGTCAGTTTTTGAAGCCAACTCAATATCATGAGTGACCATAAAAACACATTTCCCTTGACTCGCTAAATTACGAAGTGTTTCAAAAATAAGTTTTCTTGAGACGCTGTCCAGAGCTCCTGTTGGCTCATCAGCAAAAATAATTTTACTATCAGCTATTATTGCACGAGTAATAGCCACTTTTTGCTGTTCTCCACCAGATAAGGTAGCAACTAATGATGATAGTTCTGCTTTAAAATTCAAACTATCCAACATTTTTTTTACTTTATTGCTATCAACACTCTTTCCTGAGAGTCTCAGAGGAAGTGTAACATTTTCTAGTACAGGTAGAGCGGGGATAAGATTATAGTTTTGAAAAATAATTGCAATATCTTGCCTTCTAAATTTAGCAAGCTTCCCTTCTTTTAAGGTATATGGATTTACACCATTGATAACAACTTCGCCACTTGTTGGTTCAGACAAACTTGATAAGCAACTTAGCAAAGTAGACTTTCCAGAACCACTGACACCAAGTATTGATACAAATTCCCCATAATTGACAGATAAAGAAACATCTTTCAAAATAGAGACAGTTTTGTCTTGTCCTAACAAAAATTCTTTTGAAAGGTTTGAGACTTTAACAGCTACATTATTAACCATAATAAATCCTCCTGATTCCAGTGTCATCATTGATTTAATTATACAATATTGGAATTCTATTAATATAAAGTAAGTAATTTATGAAACGTATTTTTAATGGATAAAATTTCTATTTCCTCTGAATCTCGAATAAAGGTCTTTAGCGAACTAAGAATTTTTTCTATTACCATAATAGTATCATAAATGATGGTTAATTGAAAGCGTAAATATAGCTTTATTATGAGGTACAGCTATTCTATACAAAATTTAAACATAAAACTTAGGTATACTTAATAAATGAGAATTAAAGTTAGCTATAACGAAAATAGTAGCATATGTAAAACTCTAAGCAGGCTCTGCCTGCTTAGAGTTTTACAATCGAACTTCCCAAAGAGGAAGCAAGATGAAATCCGTCATTTCTTGTGCTCATAAGATTCTCAGAATCGTTTACAAACTACTCTCCACCAAGCATACTTATCAAAAAGAAAAGGCGCTAGGACTGAGGAAACAGTTCTAACGCAAAAACTAAAAAAATTTCAATTACAGTATAGCACAGGAGGTGATTTTTTGCGCTTTTTTTACTGTCTTTTTTCAAATAAAAACACCTCAAAAGTTAGATTTTCTAGCTCTAACTTTTGAGGTGCGGCTCATTTATGTATGATAGTCTTTTGGTATTATTTCACCTTTCTTTGTTAAAAGAAAGAATATTTATTATGAATTTGGGTCATCAAGACTACGGCCATGTAAACCTTTTTCACGTTGGACTTGACGTAGTTTCTCTGGTGTAACATCGTTTCCTTCTTCGTCCACAATTTTGATCCCTTCGATGTGGTGACGAACAGTGCGACGATAACCTTCGATGTACTCCTCACGTAGTTTGGCTTGTTCTACTTTTTCTTCTGGGGTCAAGCCTTCTGCTTTTTTCTTTTTGGCAAGCTCGTTAATACGATCAATTTTTTTAGGATCCATGTTTCTCTCCTTTATGATAAGATTTAATCCGTTTAATAGATTTTATTTGGTATTGATTTGGTTAAAACGTGCAAGTTTAGCTGCTTTTTGAGTTAAATGAGACAAGATTGCCAAACGATTTTGACGGACTGCCTCGTCTTCAGCCATAACCATGGTATTCTCAAAGAAGGCATCGATGACTGGGCTAAGCGCAAAGAGCTGTTTCAATTGCTGACTGGCAGTCCCTGATAAAACGAGTGATTCTACTGCTTCTGCCAAGGTTTTCTCTTCTTCATTCTCAAAGAGAGCTGAATCAACTGTAGCTACTCCTTCTGCCTTCTCAGCCAAGTTAAAGGCACGAGATAAGGATTCAACAGCTGGTTTGTAGTTACTGTTTTTAGATGCATCTGTCAGTGCTTCTGCTACTTCAATCATATCCGCCACAACAAAGTTTGATCCTGCAAGAACGGCTTCCTTGATATCTTTTGGAGTAGAGCCCATCATCTTATCAACACGAGCCTTGATAAAGTCCATAACCTCTGTCTTATTTTCATAAGTCAAGCTGTCAAATTTCAAAGCATAAAGGCTATCAATCAGCTCGTTCATAGCAATGTGCCAACCAAAGGCATCCAAGATACGAACCACACCTTGAGTTGCGCGACGAAGGGCATAAGGGTCATTAGAACCTGATGGAATCAAGCCTACTGAGAAGAAACTCAAAATTGTATCCAATTTATCTGCAATAGCAAGCACTGCACCGACCTTGCTCTCTGGAAGTTCTCCTTCAGCTGATGTAGGCATGTAGTGTTCACGAATAGCGGCTGCCACTGCTGGAGTTTCACCAGCAAGAAGGGCATATTTCTCACCCATAATTCCTTGGAGCTCGTCAAATTCGCCAACCATACCTGTCAACAAGTCAAACTTGTAAATGGCTGCTGCACGGGCTAGGTCAATTGTTTCATCCGCTGACAAGCCTGCTTTTTCTGCCAAGAGAATAGCAATCTGACCAGTACGAATCATGTGTTCACGAAGGGAACCAATTTTCTCATGGAAAGTCACATTGTTTAATTTTTCAACAAGATCTGAAATGACCAATTTTTGATCTTCACGCCAGAAGAATTCACCGTCTTCCAAACGAGCTACCAAAACTTTTTCATTTCCTTTGATGACATTTTTCAAATGCTCTGCATTTCCGTTACGGACAGAAATAAAGTTTGGCAATAGTTTACCGTCTTGATCACGAACAACAAAGTAACGTTGGTGTTCTTTCATTGAAGTCACCAAAACTTCTTCTGGAACCTCAAGGTATTTGGCATCAAAACTTCCCATAAAGGCAGTTGGGTATTCAACCAAGTTCAAGACTTCATTCAGCAAATCAGCATCAATTTCGATACGTACACCATGTTTTGCCTCAATTTCTTTGATTTGGTCAACAATCATTTGCACTCGTTCACGAGGATCCGCGATTACAAACTGCTTACGAAGGTCTTCTTCGTAGCTCAATGCTGACTGAATCTTAGTTTCTTGTCCCAAGAAACGATGACCACGGCTGACACGATCTCCCTTGATATCAAGGAAATCCAAATCAAACTCTTCTTCATCTAAAAGAACAGTTAAAGTGTGAACAGGGCGTATGTATTCAAAGGTGTTGTTAGCCCAGTGCATGCTGACAGGGAAAGTCAATGACTTCAAGACATCCACAACACCAGGAACAATGGCTTCAACTGCTTGACCAATTTCTTCCTTGGTAACATAGACATATTCTTCACCCTTAATTTCACGGAATTCGATATCTTCAACCGTCAAGCCTTTTCCACGGACAAATCCTTGAGCTGCTTTGGTGAAGTTCCCATCACTATCCAAGGCAATTTTCTTCGCCGGCCCCTTAAAATCTTCTGTCAAATCAGCCTGTTTGTCTGATAAACCAGTCACACGAACAGCCAAACGACGTGGTGTTGAGAAGGTCTGAATAGCTTCAAAAGACAGACGATTTTCCTTGAGGAAGGCTGCCATTTTTTCGCCTAGTTGTTTTTCACTTGGTGTGACAACATAGGCTGGTAATTCTTCAAGACCGAGTTCTACTAATAAGTTTTTTGTCATGTTTTTTCTCCGAAAAATATCTTTTTATTTTCCAGTTTGCCTTATGTGATTGGCACGCAAGCAACCAACTTCGTTGTTTCATTGCTAAAATTGGAGCCAAAAGTCTCCAATTTTGCCTAGTATCCTTAGCTTCACTAAGGATACCTTCATCACTGCGGCAACTGATTCAGGGCTCACACTGTTCGCCCATTTTCGTAATTTGTCACTTTCTTTATTCTGCGTCTTCTGCTAAGAGTTTAGCTCGTGTTGCTTCATCTAAAAGTGGGTAGCCTAGGCGTTTTCGTTCTGCGACAAAGGTTTTGGCTACAACACGGGCCAAGTTACGGATACGAGCGATATAGCCTGCGCGCTCTGTTACAGATACGGCACCACGCGCATCAAGCAGGTTAAAGGTATGTGAACATTTGAGAACATAGTCATAGGCAGGGTGCACCAATCCTTCTTCCAAGGCACGACCAGCTTCTTTTTCAAACTTATCAAAGTTTTCCAGCAACATTTCTTGGTCAGAAATTTCAAATGAATATTTTGAGTGCTCATACTCAGGCTGAATAAAGATTTCTCCGTATTTTACACCATCAGCCCACTCGATATCGTAAACAGAGTCTACTTCTTGGATGTAAGAAGCCAAGCGCTCCAAACCATAGGTAACTTCCGCAGTCACAGGGCCAGTTGCCAATCCACCGACTTGTTGGAAATAAGTGAACTGAGTGATTTCCATCCCATCAAGCCAAACTTCCCAACCAAGACCAGCTGAACCAGTTGATGGGTTTTCCCAGTTGTCCTCAACGAAACGAATATCGTGCTCCAAAGGATTGATTCCCAATTTTTCCAAAGACTCAAGGTACAGTTCTTGGATGTTTGATGGAGAAGGCTTCATGACCACTTGGAATTGGTGGTGTTGGTAGAGACGGTTAGGGTTTTCCCCGTAACGACCGTCAGCAGGACGACGTGATGGCTCTACATACGCTGCATTCCATGGCTCAGGACCAATAGCACGAAGGAAAGTGTAAGGGCTCATGGTTCCCGCACCTTTTTCATTATCATAAGCCTGCATAAGCATACAACCTTGGTCATTCCAAAATTGTTGCAAAGTAAGGATGATTTCCTGGAAAGTCAATTTTTTAGACATTGTTTACTCCTTTTTTTATAAATTACTTGTGACACGAGTCTGCCTCGTCGATCATACGAGGCAAGACGAGTTAGTACTTCGTCTAGCTCAGGCACTCTAGTGCTGAGTGTGGGGTAGCCCGACTGTAAGGAGGTCTCTGCCACTGACGCAGTAAAATGTTAATTTCTTAGACATTGTTTACTCCTTTAGTTTTTATATTTCTTTTTCAATTAATTTCTGCTGAACAAACCAATTTAACAAGGGAAGAGTTTTATCTGTATTTGCCCATAAATGATAAGAATCGAAGACCGCTTGTACACTACCTAGATTTTCTACCAACTTATCTATTGTCAAAAAACTACGCCAGTATTCGTAAAAAATACTTGCATAGTTCTTATCATAAGTCGAAGAACCAAAATCATTCAATGAATGCCAACCATACTTCTTCTGAAAAAGTTCTACAAGAGATTGATTACAAATTTTTTCCGCTTGAAATTCCTCTTCTGTCAAGAAATACTTGCGACTAATATATTCAACCATTCCCTCTTCGAACCAGATATAAGAGTCATAACCATCAAAATCATCTAAAAAATACTCCGACCAATGAGCTAACTCATGTCCTACAATCTGCAAGAGGAAATTTTCAGATAAAGAATGATAGTGACTTTCTATTGCTTGAGTTTGCTGAGAACACTCGTAGTCCAGCAACTGATACAAATACAACTCTTTCCAAACAGCTAAATCAGGCGTCATAACCATTCGTCTATTATTTGTATAGGCTGGAACAGCACTTTCCCTAATAATCTGTGTAGCAGCATTAAAACTTGACCAAATAACAGCTTGCGGTAAATCACAGACTGCAAGTTCATTCTTTAAAAAAGATTGATAATCTTTCAACTTTTCAGTATTTCTTACTACAAAATCACGAAATGCAGCTAGTTGACTATCGTCTTTTACAAGATAAAGGTTTTCCACGTCTCTCCTTTCTTTCACATAATAGACTGAATAAGCGAAAGAACCGCATCCGACAATCCTAGGTTGATTTAACCTAGGGGCGTCAGAAACGCGGTTCCACCCTAATTTATTACTTCATTGTTTTTGAAAATACTACAGAAAGCGCCAGCTCTTTATTTTGTCCTACTTGGCTCCCACTATCCCAAGCTCGCTTGAAGAACGCCATAAGACTTTCTTTCCTGCTAACTATTATAGCAAAAATTAGAACAATGTACAATTCTTTTTATGATTTTCTAGAAATCCATATCATCAACTCGTGGAGCACCAGACTGAACAGCAATCGCTTTTAAGGTTTCACGCTCCTCGTGGCTCAGCTCAATTCCGAAACAATCAATATTAGTCTGAATACGAGATGCTGTGACAGATTTCGGAAGCGGTAAAAATCCTTCTACCAAGCTCCAGGCCAAGGCTATCTGAGCAACAGACTTTCCATGATTTGCTGCGATTTCTTGGACTTCCTTACTATCAAATAGTTCTCCCTGACCAAAAGGTCCCCAAGCTTCCAATAAAATTCCTTTTTCTCGACAGTAATCTACGACTTCCTCTTGATAGACACCTGGCGCCAAGCGAACTTGATTGACCGCTGGAACGATAGTTGCTGTTTCAAGCAAGGCATCCAAATGATGGGGAAGGAAATTACTAACACCGATAGCACGGATTTTGCCTTCTAGGTAAAGATCCTCCATCGCTCTCCAAACTTCCGCATTACGAGTTTTCCATGCGTCATTTTCTCTGAGCGGTTTTGGGTTCGGCCAATGAATTAAATACAAATCCAAATAATCCAAGCCCAGCTTCTCCAAAGACTCTGCAAAAGCCTGACGAGCTTGCTCATAGTTGTGATTTGTATTCCAAAGTTTACTTGTTACAAAAATTTCCTCCCTCGGAATACCACTATCTTGAATGGCACGACCAACGCTTTCTTCATTTTTATAAATCGCTGCCGTATCAATATGGCGATAACCCGCTTTTAAAGCCTCTAAAACTGCTTGGTAGGCAATTTCTCCATTTTCTGCTTTCCAGGTTCCAAAGCCCAGAACTGGAATTGGAACGCCATTATTTAAAGTATAAGATTTCATTGTTTTTCCTTTCTATGAGAAGAAAATCCAAAGAGCCAAATTTTCAAAGAAAACTTATCTCTTTAGATTTTGTGTATTATTGGTCACGGTCGTAATAGAGCTGGTGAGGTTTAAGACGAGTGTCTAACAAATCTGGAATTGTCACAAAGTCATAACCTTGCCCTTTCAAATAGTCAATAACCTTTGGTAGAGCGTTTACTGTCTCAACGTGGATATCATGCATGAGAATAATAGAACCATTCTTGACTTCACGCTGAATTTCTGTCAAAATAGCTGCTTCATTTTTACTCTTCCAGTCCAGACTATCCACATCCCACATAATAAAACTCAAATCGAGGCTATTGCGAATGTCGTCTGTAATAGCTCCATAAGGGGGACGCATAAGTTTAGAGCTAGAACCCAGCACCTTAGTTAGCGCATCCTCAGTATCAGTAATTTGTTTTTTGGCTTCATCAAGCGAAAGTTTTGAAAGAACTGGATGGCTCCAACTATGGTTTCCAATGACATGGCCATCTGCTTTCATGCGTTTCAAAATCTCTTCATTGCCAGAAACATTCTTACCTAAAACAAAGAAAGTTGCCTTAATACCATACTTAGAAAGAGTATCTAATGCTTGATTTGTCGTTGTAGGATTTGGTCCATCATCAAAAGTCAAGGCTACTACTTTACGATTTTTCTTTTCAAAATAAGCTTTATAAAGTTCCGCATCCTTATCTAGCAAATATGAGGACTGAATAAGCTCAAAGAAACTAGATACTGGCAAGGCAATCTCATCCAGATTTTCCACTGATTGACTTGGATAAAGAATAATTTGGCTATCCTTATAATCAAAGTTCCATGCAGACAAGTCTTGGTCAGACAAGCCTTTAACAATCTGATCAATCTTTTCTTGTTCCAATTTCTTATCTTGTAAGAAAGAGGTCAGTTCTTTTAACAGCTTCTCTTTAGCCTTACTAGCATCTGAAAATAGTTGATCAAGGGTAAAAGTTTTACCATCTTCTGTCAAATGCACTTTTGCTAGACTAGTTTTTTCAGTCTCTTCAACTTTTGACGAAGTTAAATCATAGACTTGTTTTATCACACTTCGGTTGACAATCCCTTTTAAAGTCGAATCCTGTTTCTCCGTATAATAAAAAACCAGATTCTCCTTGTCTTCTAAATTTTCCTTAATATCCTGCACTATGATTTCTTTTACAGATAAAATCACTTGCTCCCCTTGGAGAGGGTAATAGGCAATTACTTCGGCTTGCCCCTTACGAAAATGATCCTTCTGATTTCCCTCACTCAATTGATCATCTTTCTCTTTTTTGAGCGATTCAATCTTTTGTTCAAAACTTTGTTTTGTGTATATTTTATATCCAATTATTGAACCAAGGACACAAATACTTACTGAGAAGATAGCTACTAGGGCTATTAGACTCATTCTTATCTTATCGTGATTCTCACGCTTTGCTCTACTTTTATCCATAAGACCATCATATCAAATTCAAGCTATAATTTCAATGATTTTGGAGGAAATAGTATATTAAAAAATAGGGTCTTAAAAAATAACCGATCTCATTGCTGAGAATCGGTTTTCTAATGTATTTAATCAAGTTTTTACATAATATAAATTATGTAAAAACCCCTACAACAACAAATCCTTGACTTTCCCAATTTCACTTTTTGGAATCACTAGATGAATCATATCTCCGAGATACATTCTGGTTGAACCGTTAACAGTTTGGCTCTTGCCATTATGGACTTGAGTTGTGATGAGGATATTATGTGGTAAGTTGAGTTCGTGTACTTGTTTTCCTGCTATTTTATCCGAAACAGGGATTTCAATGAGAGTGACTTCTCCTTCATCTGACGCTTCTTCAGGCAGCATTTTTTCCAACATAGCCTCATAGACTGGCGCACCCTTGAGCAGATCCATGATGATGTAGGCAACTAGGGTTACTAATCCAAGTGGCATGAGATTGCGAATATCTCCTACCATTTCGGTTACCAGAATCATAGCGGTTAAGGGTGCCTTGGATATTGCTCCAAAATAGCCACTCATTCCCAGAATGACAAATATAGGGAATTGCTCTTGACTGACAAGTCCAAGATTAACACAAATAACACCAACTATAGCACCAAGTAAGGAGCCAAGCGCCAGAATTGGTAGGAAAATTCCACCTGGAAGGCCACTTCCATAACTAATCATGCTCCAAACAAAGCGAATCAAAAAGTAAGCTAATAGAACTTGGAAACTAAAATCTTGCTCAGTTAGGGAAAGAACCAGCTGATTTCCACCACCAAGGATTTGGGGCAAGAAGATTCCGACTGGTATGATGAGAATGAAAGCCAGAATTGGATAATAAGCTCTATCCAAACGGATTTTTTGACCAAGCCAATCATAAACTCTACCGACATTGAGTACAGCCTTCTCATAGAGAAAACCGGAAAGACCCAGAAAAATTCCCATGAGGAGGTAAATCCAATACTGGTCTAGGGTCATGAGTGGGATGTTGTCTGGCATATCCAGTACGGGTGTTAGGCCAAATATGAGCAGAGAAACAAAGTTTGCTACGAGACTAGCTGCGAGAGTGGAGACCCAGAAAAAGCGTGAAAAATGGTGATAAACTTCTTCTACCACAAAGAGAAGTCCTGCAATAGGTGCATTAAAGGCCGCAGCTAGACCAGCGGCAGCTCCACTAGCAATCAAGGAGCGTTCCTCTACTGGACTGGATTTGAGCCACTTGGCAATTCCTTTACCACCAACTGCTCCGAGTTGAATGCTTGGTCCTTCACGCCCCAACATAAGGCCACTTGCAATAGCAAGAATTCCTAGAATATATTTTTTCCAAAGAACTCCCCACCAGTTGAGGGTCATCAGTCCCTTTAATTCAGCTTCGACTTGAGGAATTCCTGAACCTTTGATGTCTTTTTCTGACCGAGTTAATTTCGCACTGAGCCAACAAACTATTAAATAAAATAGACCAATGATAAAAAGATTGCGCACTAGGTGCGCTTGATCTTGATAAAGTCCTTGTATCAGGTGGAAGCCTTTTTCGATTAAAAACCGAAAAGATCCGACGATGAGTCCGACGACGAGACCCACGATGATGCCTCGCCCAACTTGGGATAATATGGTGCTTGAGGCAAAGGCAAATTCTTTCCTGGAACTGAGTGTTTCTGACTGTTCCTCCATAATCATTCCTTCTAACTTAACTTTCTTTTTCTCCTGAAACCAGTGATTTAACGGGTTCAAAGCTGGTTCGGTGAATTGGGGTAACTCCTAGTTTTTCCAGTCCTTCTAGGTGTTTAGCTGTTCCATATCCTGCATTAGCAGCGAAATCATAGCCAGGAAATTGCTGATCGTATTCCTTCATCAATTCATCACGTGTCACCTTGGCTACTATAGAAGCTGCTGCAATCGAGAGGGAGTTGGCATCTCCTTTGATGATAGATGTTTGTGAAATCGGTAAGTCCAGTTTCATGGCATCTATCAAGAGATGCTCAGGTTGAGGACTGAGCTGGGAGATAGCTTCCTTCATGGCCAGTTTGGTTGCTTCATAGATATTGACTTGGTCGATGACTCTATTATCCATGATACCAATGCCGATTGATAAGGCTTGATCTTGAACGGCTTGATAAATTTCTAGATGTTTCTTTTTAGGAATTTTCTTGCTGTCGTTTAGACCTCTAATCTTACAATTTTGAGGTAAAATAACAGCTGCAGCGACTACTGGCCCAGCCAGAGGACCTCGGCCGACCTCATCAACACCAGCAATTAAGGGCAATCCTTGCTTGTAAAGTTCTTTTTCGTAGGAAAGCATGGCTTCCAAACGAAGATCCTCATCCAATTCTGACTGAATAGCTTTTTTACGCTTGCTGATTTCTTTTTGAACTCCAGAGCGATTATCCTTTTCAAGCTCTAAAAAAATAGGGCTTTCTAACTCCTTGACCGTTGCAAGGAGTTCTTTGATTTCTTTAATCGTCGCCATCGAGGTCTTCCAATGTATCTAAGGTATAGTTACCGAGTTTGCCGTCGCGGACTTCCTTCACGAAGAGACTGTAAAAAAGGTCATAGTCATCACGGAAACCGAGGGCACGGGTCATGTCCATAATAATAACAGGCGCTTCTTCCTCAATTTTCATTTGTTTGAAGCGTTCGGCCAGCTTTTCTGGATAATGTTCTTTGAAATAATTGAGGCCAAAAATGGTTACTTCATCCATAGGAAGCAACTGGTCTTTAATAGCTCCAGTCAAGGCCAACTTAAGCGCAACAGTTTCATCCTCAAACTTAGGCCAGAGAATCCCCGGTGTATCCAATATTTCCAGGTCTTTATTGGTTTTGAGCCATTGTTGCCCCTTGGTAACCCCTGGTTTATTGCCGACAACGGCAATTTTCTTACCAGCTAAACGGTTCATAAGAGTGGATTTACCAGCATTTGGAATCCCGATAATCATGGTACGCAAGGTTTCAATCTTGATACCACGTTCTTTTTGGCGAGCAATCTTATCCGCCATGAGCTTTTTGGCCGCATCTGTTACAACTTTTACAGTCACTTGCTCTTTGGAGTTAATAGCCAGAGTCTGGATTCCCTGTGATTCAAAATACTGACGCCATTCTTTGGTCATTGCTGGATCGGCCAAGTCCGCCTTGTTTAAAATCAAAAGTTTTGGTTTGTCACCAACAATTTTGGTCAACATAGGATTTTGACTAGATAGAGGTAAGCGTGCATCCACCAAAATCGTTACAAAATCAACAAATTTTAAATTTTCCTGCACCTGTCGACGTGCTTTAGACATGTGACCAGGAAACCATTGAATAGTAGCCATTGAGTTTTTTTCCTTTCGTAGCAAGGGTTTAAATACCCTATTTTATTTTACTATCGTTTGAACATAGAGAGTTTTCAAATGAATGGTGTTCAAACAGTTCTTATTTAATTACATAGAAATCTACTTTATATTATATCATGCCTTCTCTATTTTGTCCGATGATAGCCCTTCAAGCTCCCTGAATAGAAAAAGCGACTCTATAATATTTGTAGTGGGTAAATCCCCTATGGATATTATGGAGTCTATTTTGTGTAGAAAAAGTTCAATAGAAAAAATCATATGTAATCATTACTTTTTATCACAAAACCACTCGATATCAAAGACTCAAATATCAAAAAAGAAAGGACGAAATTTGTCCTTTCTAGATCTTAGCTTTTCTTCAACCTACTACAGTTGACAAAGAGCCCAAATTAATTTGATATTCCTAATCAATTTGTTCATATCTTATTCCAATCAACTATATATTGATTAGGATAATTTATTCAATAGCCCAGTGAGAATAAGAGAACCACTCATTAATCATACTAGCGATTTCTTTGGGTGCTTCAGTATAAAGCTCATGGCTAACGTTTTCTAGAAAAATAGTATCAAAATAGTCTGGGAATTCTTTTAAGGCTTCCTCTCTCCATGTAGCTTCATTAGGATAGCGAGGACTAATAAACAAGGTATCTCCCACTTCTCTCTTAAAAGCTTGTATTTTCCTCCGTAGGCGAAGGATCGCTTCTATATTTTCATAATTTATAGCTAACTCATATCTATTATACTCAGAATTCCATTGATAGGACTGTGTTACGGCTTTCTCCATATTTTCTGACCAATGCTTTGCTTCAGATTTTTCTTTAGAAATAAGAATATCTAAGTCCGAAACAACTTGAGATTCAATATAGTTTTTAGCTTCCTCTAACTCTGTATCTAAAGGTAAAATCTTATCTAAATCTAGATAGCCACCATCCAAAAGAATTAGTTTTTTCACTTCATAAAATTCCGATGCAAGATAACGCGATAAATCTCCTCCAAGAGAATGGCCTATCAGACAGATAGATTCTTCCTCTACAATCTCATTTTTAAACCATGATTTCAAATCTAATTCACTTTGAATAAATCTTTCATATGGATTTAGAAAGTAAACCTGCGAATCTAGTTCTTGAAGAAAATCCTTGCTATGATAGACATTGCTTCCCAAACCGCCAATAAAATATTTTTTCATTCTCTACTTAATACTATGCTTATTCATCTTTTGTTCAAAGATAGTTGTGATAATCTGACGCAATTCTTCGCGTTCTTTTTCTGGAATTTCACCACTTGTTTGAGCTGCAGCGTAGAGTTCAGGGTGTTCAATTGAAATACGTTTAATCGTACGTGTCGTAGCATGTTTTCTGACAAAAAACGGGATTCGCTTAATCAAGTCTTGTGGTACTAGCGCAAGAATCTTCTCAGCAGTTTCCTTGTCACTAATCTTAGACGTAGTCAGCCCCTTCTTAATCATTTCCTGTTCTTTTTCTGTAAAATCTTTTAATTCCATTCGATTAATCCTCCTATTTTCTTTAAGTTAAATTATATACCAATTGTAGCAAGACGACAAATAGTCTGTTTGTAAAATGCTCTCTATACTACAATTTTCCTGTCACTCATAATTGCTCTTTAATGAAAAATCACAAATCCATTTGAAGAGATGACAAGCTGATTCTCCAATTCTTGGCAATTGCTTGCTAGTGCTACGGTTTCTTTTTGTAAATGATAATCTTCCTTTGATTGGTTGAAAATCGCTTTGAGGATTTGCCCTTCATATTTCCACTGCAAAGCTACTAGATCAGGTTTGATTTCTTGGAGACTATACTTGCCATGCTGAATGATTGCTGACGCGTGTTTGCGAATCTTGATTAGTTCCTTAATGAAATTCAGCATATCATTGTCACTTGATACGCGTTCCCAAGGCATACAACGACGACAATCTGGGTCTGGTCCTCCAGTTAAGGATAACTCTGTTCCGTAATAGATACACGGTGTTCCTTTTTGTAAAAAGAGAAAGGTTAAGGCTGATTTGATCAGTTGAACATCCTCATTGGCCGTCCACAAAATACGTTCTGTATCATGTGAATCTAGTAGATTAAACATCACTTCTGAAATCTGCTGCTTGTAGTACATAGACTGGCCATTGATTTCATCGATGAACTGGTCTGTCTTCTTAACTCCTCGTAAGAAATAGTCCTTGATGCTATCAGATAAAGGATAATTCATGACCGCGTGGAACTCATCGCCATTTAGCCAAGGCTGAGATGTATGCCAGACTTCTCCAAGGATATAAAGATCAGGCCTTTTAGCTAGAACTGCCTTGCGAAAATCCCTCCAGAACTGATGGTCAATCTCATTAGCCACATCCAAACGCCAAGCATCGATATTAAACTCTTCAATCCAATAAGTCGCAACCTTCAAAAGATAGTCCTTGACCTCTGGATTGGCTGTATTTAGCTTAGGCATATAGTCCTCGAAACCAAAAGCATGATAGGGTAAGTCTCTCTTATTAACTAGCTTTTCAGTTGTCACTGGGAATTGTTGAATATGGAACCAATCCTTATAAGCAGATTGCTCACCATTTTTGACAACATCTTGCCATTGAGGAGATTGCGAACCAATATGGTTAAATACCGCATCCAGCATGATTTTCATGCCACGCTGATGGGCCTCATCCACCAATTCCCGAAAGCTTTCCTTGTCTCCAAAATGACGGTCAATTTCAAAGTAATCCGTCGTATTGTACTTGTGATTGCTCGTCGATTCAAAGATGGGACAGAGATAAAGACCAGTAATGCCCAAGTCTTGCAAGTAATCCAGATGATCAATAATGCCTTGTAAATCACCACCAAAGAAATCATCACTCTGAGGTGTGATAGATGAATCCCAGTCTAATGACCCTTCTGGGTTTAATAAAGCATTTCCATTGGCAAATCTCTCAGGAAATATCTGATACCATACCGTATTTGAAACCCAATCAGGAACCTGGCATGCATCAATTTCATGAAGATAAGGCAACTTAAATCCATTTCCAATAGCATGAAGATTTTCTAGAGAATTGTCCACACACCCTTTATCGCCATACAAAATACTTTGACCTTCTGTATCCTTGAGTTCAAAGACATACTGGATACGTGCAAAGTCGACAGACACTTCAACCTGCCAATAGTCAAACAAGGCGTCAGAAGTGAGCTTAGCCATTTCCTTTGTATCTTGATAAAACTCCTCCATGAAGATAAAGGGGTCACCATAATGCAAGATGAGGCTTTCAATGTCCCCTTTCTTAGTTCGAAGTCGAATATGAATTTTTTTATCCTTGTAAAGATAGGCAAACTCCGACTCAGTCCTATGGTAAATGGCACTTAATTCCATCAATTTGTCTCCTAAAGTTTCAATTCAAATTTCACGCAAACGTTTTCACAATTGTGATTCTAGTATACTACTTTCGTATTTTATTTTCAAGGCTTGTCCGTAGATTCTAGTGGTTTGGTTCTATAAATAAAAAAGCAGCCAGTCTTACAACTTGCTACTTTTCAAATGATGATTTACAAATATCTTTGCAACCACTCTATTTTTTTAAAATCCTTATTGTTATTGTGATCATTTCGATAGGAATCTTGGGAAGAAGCCTTGTAAATGCTTAAAAATTGTTCCAAACTTGGAACTCGAAAAGAGATGTCATCGAGATGAATCAGCTCTATATCCGATTCCGAAACTCCTGCAAAATCAGGTAAAGAATCGATACTTCCGAATTCAACACTCAGACCATCTTTTTTGAATTCATGCTCATGAATATCTATTAAGGCATAGCCTAAGTGTTTCATCACTTTCATTATCTTGTCCCACTCATAAATTCTGAGATGATCAGGTGCTTCCCAACCTCTAGGGTCACCAGGCACATGAATGTCAATGTCAGACGGCCCCCATTCTTCATTTGATCGGTATTCAAACCCCAAAGATCCCATGAGTGTCGGAGTGATTCCGGTTTGGTTTAAATGAGAACAAATTGTTCGAAATTCATCAAATAGAGAATTCATTCCTCCTCCAATCCTTGATATAGAACTTAATCTCGTTGTGAATAATAAACTAATTTTTACCTTCTACTCTTTCGGTTTTGAAAATACTTCTACTCGCTGAGCTAGGACTTTGATTTCTACAGGTAGGTTATCCGATTTATCGCCGTCAACATCTGACTCCAATTCACTATCTGAAGAAATCTTAATATTACGCGCTTTGATATACTCGATATTATCATTTGCAACAACATCCCCTTTTAGTAAATCAGGAATGACAGATAATTTGGAGAATATTGAAGCATCTTTCAGAATCAAGATATTGGCATAGCCGTCCTTGTTTTCTTCAAAGATTTTTTTATCAGCGAAGTAATTTGTCAAGAGAACCAAAACATGGCTAGCTTCACCAACATAATTTCCATTTTCTGTCTCAACCTTAATGTTAAAGACCTGATCCGTCATGACAGACTTCATAGTATTTACAGCATAGGCTAAAATACCGAATTTTGTCTTGTTCTCGATTTCAACATTGTGAATCGCCTCAGGAAGTGAACCGATACTAAAGATATAACCAAAATAATTGTCATTCGCTTTTCCAATATCAATCTTATTGGTTAAGTTGAAATCCAGTTCATCAATCGCGCCATCAATGTCTTGATTGATTTCCAACAGTTTCGTAATGAGGTTACCCGTCCCACCTGGGATAATCCCTAACTTAGGAATGTAGTCTCTCTCAGCAATACCCGAAATGACTTCGTTGACAGTCCCATCTCCACCAAACACAACCACTGCATCGTACTTTTCACTAGAAGCTTCCTCAGCAAAATGTGTTGCATCCAAAGCTTTTTCGGTAATTTTGGTTTCTACTTGCTCAAAATATTCTTTTGCTTTATTCTCCAGCTTTTCTTTGTAATCCAAAGCCTTTTCCCCACCAGAAGTAGGGTTGATAATTACCATTGCTTTTTTCATTAATTTTCTCCTTAATATTCGATAGAAATGGTTATATTTCATCATACGCATCTAACTATACCCTCATTATACAACGAAAATATAGAAAAGAGAAATATGATGTACTGGATATTAATAGACTTTTATTCTATTTTTCCCATCGCATAACTACATCCTTTAAGGGGGCATCCAAGTAAGAAATGGCCTTATCCTTTATCCAATCAGGAATACCATAAGCTACCTCTGCAATGCTACCAGTAATTGCTGCGAGAGTATCACTGTCGCCACCAAGTGAGATGGAGTTTCTACTTATCATACTCTTTTATTTTATCAGCATATTCAGTCAAAAGATTCTTTGAATAAATTTTTTCAGCTTT